>JACQXP010000262.1 GCA_016208645.1 Candidatus Methylomirabilota bacterium
CAGACGGCATGGTGGCCTGCCTCTCTTTCGGCGGCTCCGTCAGCCGGCAGGAGGATGCGGGCCATCGTTCCCAGGCCCGGCGCGCTCCGGACGCTGATGGCCCCGCCGAGTTCCTCGACGATGCTGTGGCAGATGGCCAGGCCGAGCCCGACGCCTTTGCCCGTCTCCTTGGTCGAAAAGAAGGGCTCAAAAATTCGTGGGAGATCGCCCTCCGCGATGCCCGGCCCGGTATCGGTCACCATAACGGTCGCGGCCTGGTCGCCAGGAGCGAAAACCTTCCCCACCGTAACCCCCTCTTCGCCCTCGGCGGCGGGACCCTGCGCGGTGGCGACGGTCAGCTCGCCTCCCTCTGGCATGGCCTGGGCGGCATTCATCAGAACGTTGACAAGGAGTTGCTGGACCAGCCGGTCGTCGGTCCGCACCATCGGCGAGGGATCCTGCATGCGCTGGATGACCTTGATGTTCCGGAAGCTCGGCTGGGTCGTCACCAAGAGGAGCGTACGGTCAATGACGCCATTGAGGTTGACGGGACGGAGGACGCGTCCCGCGGGTCGCGCGTAGTCCAGAAGGCCCTGCAAGATCCCCCGCAGGCGGGTGATCTCCGAGGCGATCCGCCCGAGGTTCTCCCGGCACTCCAGGCGATCCTGCGGCCGACCACGGCAGCGGAGAAGCAGATCCACCAGGCCGAGGACCGAGGCCAGGGGATTCCCGATCTCGTGGACCACCCCGGTGGCCAGGCGGCCCGCGGAGGCGAGTTTCTCGTTCTGCACCAGATGGGACTGGGCACGCGTCAGCTCGTCGTAGGCCTGACGCAGTTCGTCCGCCTGTCGGGCCAGGGCAAGGTTCTGGTCGAGGATGGTGTGAGAGGCGCGGCGGAACGACCAGGAGAGGGCCAGGTACAGCAAAAGCAGGCCGAAGAGGATGGAGCCCCAGACGTAGAGCCGGATTCTCCGGATGTCCTGGAAGAGGGGGTCCACCGAGCTGTAGATCTCGTACGCCCCGATGATCTCGTCCGAGCCTTTCTTCAGGATGGGGATGTAGACCTCCAGGAGGCGCCCCTGGCCCGCCCTGCGCTCGGCCGCGTGTTCTCCCTTCCGCAGATCCGAGAGTTCCAAGACAACCTGCCCCGCCAGCGCTTTCTGCAAATCAGGGTTGTCGGGAAAGCGCCGGCCGACCTCCGTTCGATCCAGGGAGTAGTAGGTCAGGGTCCCCTCCCGATCGTAGATCTTCACCGAGAAAACCCTGGGTGTCAGGAAGTTCCGCCGGATGGTGGCGTCGAATTGTTGGTAGGCCTCCCCGGATTTCAACCGAACGAAATCCTCCTCGGTGATGAGGTACCGCGTGAGGCTCTGGTAGTAATCGAGGGAGGCAATGGAAGTCCGCTTCACAGGAAAAAAGGGCCATGCAGCCACAGCCCCTTTGGGCTAGGGGCGCCCGTCCCGAGGCCGACTGTCTGCGTCGCCCGGGGAATGGTCGGGGGGATATGAGCAGTCTCGCACTGGCGGATTGACCCCCGGCCCCTCAGGGCGGGGTGGGGCCCGCATCGTCGGCCCCTAGGGGACGGGGCCGTCCGGGGCTTTCCCGAGGGCCAAGGAGAGGTAGTCCTGCGAGGCCAGACGAGCCCCCGCCTGGAGAATCTCTGGAGAGGCCACGCCCCCGGCCTGAAGACGGGATGGCAGTGGGGTAAGCCCCTTTTCTCGGAGGGCTGCCAGGAACGCTGTCACCTGCTCCACCTCGGCGTCGGTGAGGCCGAAGGTTGGCATCCGTGCCCGGAGCCACGGGCGGATCGGGTGTGGCTGCCGCAGGAAGCCGGCGATCCAATCCGGTCGCAGCCTGTCCCCGATGAAGGTGAGGTCGGGGCCCACCCCTTCGGGCAGCTCCTCGTCCGGCCGCCGGTGGCAGCCCCCCGAGTTGCTTCCTCCTCGTCCCGCGCAGCAGGCCCCTCCGGGAGAGACAACAGCGATCCAGCGTAGAGGTACGCCGCCAGGGCCGACGCCTCACCCGAAGCAATCCCCGGACGCGGCATCGGGCTCCGGGGATCGGCGGCCTGGGGGTCCAAGAGGTACAGCGCCACCCAAGCCTCCTGGAGGCGCTGCGAAACGAGCGACAGATCCGGCGCCGCCTGCCCTCCGCGTTCCGCAAAGATGTGGCAGGCGCGGCAAGCCAGCCGCTGGAAGAGGGCACTGCCGTCAGCTTCCGCTGGTGCCTGCACACTCCCGACAGGCAGCACCCCCTCCGGCCGCAGGCGGATGAGGTACGCTGTCAGTTGTCTCGACTCCTGGGGCGACGGCCGGAAATCCGGCATTCGGCTGCGGGACAATGGGACGTACCCGGCGGGCCGGACCCGGTGCGGCTGCTGGAGGTACGCATCGAGCCAGGGACGTTGGAGCTTGGCACCCAGGCGACTCAGGTCCGGCGCGACGGGCGCGGACGGAAGATCACCGATCCGGTGGCACCCGGTGCAGCCCAGTTCCGCCACCAGCCGCGCCCCGGCAGCCGCTGGCGGGTCAGCGGGCAGAGCCATTGGCCGCTGCGGCTGGCGTGAGAGCGCACGGGTGTACGCGACGACGTCCCCCACCTGCTGCGGGGAGAGGGTGTTGCCCCAGGCCGGCATGAACCGCGACCGGCCCACAGCCGCACCACCGCCGCGAATCACCTCGGCGAGGTCTCGGTCGCTGAGGCGGGCCATATACCGGGCGTCGGTCAGGTCCCTGGGCCGATCATCCTCCAGGAAGGGCGCATTCGGCCCGTCTCCCTCGCCGGTCGCGCCGTGGCAGACCGTACAGTACTGCCGATACAGGGCCTCACCCCGCGACGGGTCGCCCGGCGGTAGGTCCGTCGTCCCCGCG
>JACQXP010000263.1 GCA_016208645.1 Candidatus Methylomirabilota bacterium
AGACCGTCGCCACCAGCGTCATCGGGAAGGCCACGATCCAATGAGGCGGGAAGGCTTCACCCTGGTCGAGCTGATGGTGGCCGCCACCATCCTGGTGGTGGCCCTCCTGGGGATCGCGGCCGTGCTCCCCACGGCCGACCTGAGCCTGCACCAGGCCGGGCAGATCTCCAAGGCGGTTGCCCTCGCCCAGGAGATGATCGAGATGATCAAGAACGATCCGTTTAGCCAGCTCCAATGCTACAACGGCCAGACATGCTCAAGCACGACGGGCGTGGACACCCGGAACACGGCCACGTACCCGGTGGACACCCCTATTCCGCCGATTCCCGGGGACGCGGGGAACTTCATGGGGGGGAGCAACGTGACCAAGTGGGCGGGCGACATCGCCCTCTACCTTGTCACCGGGGCGGGGATCACCGGGGGCTACGGGACCATCACTGTGAGCACGGTGGCCACCGATGGGACGGGCGCCCCCATCCTCCGGAAGGTCTCCGTGGCCATTAACTGGACCGATGCGGGGCGGCCCTACCAGGTCACGCTCCAGACCCTCGCCTCGGCCATCTGAAGGAGCCCAGCCCCCATGCCCCGCAGAACCGACAGCGACAGGGATATGGACAGGGACAGAGCCGGCCCCCGGGGCTTCAGCCTCCTGGAGGCCCTGGTCACCACGGCCATCTTCCTCATCGTGCTCTACGGGGTCTACCTCGTCTACGATGTGGGGGAGGCCAACTACGTGAAGAGCAGCCGGAAGTGGGACGTCCAGTCCCAGGCCCGCGTGGCGCTCGAGCGGCTGGGGCGGGAGATCCGGACGGCCGGGTACGCCACCATCGTGGCACCAGGGACAGAGACGCCTCCGACCACCTGGGCCGCCAAGCTCACAGATCCCGTGGTGATCGCCACCGACGACACCTTCAGCTTTCACGCCGACCTGGACGGGAGCGGGGCCACCTACGTCACCTATAGCCGCCGGGACTGCACCGGGACCGTGACCACGACCCTCTACCGGAACGTCTCCACGACCACCTTCTGCGGGGGGGAGCCCCTCGTGGATAACGTCACCAGCCTGACCTTCGTGTACTACGAGCTGAACAATGTGCCCCTCCCGTATCCCCTGCCCAGCACGTACCAGCTCGACAGCCAGGGGGCGGTGACGGGGACGGCGACCCCCAGTACCCCGGCCGCGGGCGGCCAGCGGAACCGCGTCCGGCAGGTGAAGATCGCCCTGACCATCCAGCAGCAGATCGGGACCACGGTGGTCCCCTTCACCGCCACGACGGACGTGGCGCTCCGGAACCTGCTCCCCTGAGCCCGGGGCGCCCCTGCCAGAGGGAGGCTAGGATGGAT
>JACQXP010000264.1 GCA_016208645.1 Candidatus Methylomirabilota bacterium
TCGGCGGGAGAGGGCCAGGGGAGCAGCTTCACCGTCGTCCTGCCGTTCGGCAGGCCCGGCGACTAATTTTCGATCAGAAATCACAAATCCGTTGGCCCGGCCAGCCGGAGAAAATCGTCGGGGACGGGCGCCGTGAACTCGAGCCAGGTCCCGGTGCGGGGGTGGTGGAACCCCAACCGCCACGCGTGGAGCATCTGGCGCGGCGCCCGGGGACCGGGGACGGCTGACCGGGACCGTTCCCGCCGCCCGCCGTACACCTGATCGCCGACCACCGGATGGCCGATGTGGGAGAGATGCACCCGGATCTGGTGGGTCCGCCCCGTCTCCAGGTCGAGGGCCAGCACGGTCATCCCCGGTAACCGCCGGATCACCCGGTAGGCGGTCCGCGCCTGCCGCCCGCCGCGCTCCCGGACCCCCATCCGCTTCCGGTCGTGCTCCCGCCGGCCGATGGCCGCCTCGATCCGCCCCGCGTCCTGGCGGACCTCCCCGTGCACCACTGCCAGGTACCGTTTCTCGACGTCCCGCGCCTTGAACTGGCGGCTGAGGGACTGATGCGCCGCCTCCGTCTTGGCGACCACCAGCACGCCGGAGGTGTCCCGATCCAGGCGGTGGACGATGCCGGGCCGCTCCGCCCCTCCGATGCCAGGCAGGGTCTTGCAGTGGGCGAGGAGGGCGTGCACCAGGGTCCCGCTGGTGCGCCCGGCGCCAGGATGGACGACCATGCCGGCCGGCTTGTTCAGGACGATGAGGTCGTCATCTTCATGCAGGACGTCCAGGGGGATGGCTTCCGGAACCAGGTCGAGGGGCGTGGCAGGAGGGATGCGGAGCCGAACGGTCTCCCCGGCATTCACCCGGTGGCGAGGTTTCTGGGGGCGTCCCCCCACCAGGACGTGTCCGTCGGCGATGAGGCGCTGGATACGGGCCCGGGAGAGGCCGCTCGCCCCCGCCAGGAAGACGTCCAGCCGCTCTCCCGCCTGGGCGGGACTCACGCTGAATTCCCGGAGTTCCATCAGAAATTGCAACCGCAAATAAACGCAAATGAACGCAGATGGTTCTATCCAGAAGGGGGCGATAGGTAGAACCCAAAGCCGACCGCCAACGCCTGGATGTGTGCTGGCTGTGGGTTTTTCCTTTTCTGATGAAGGGGATCGTTATTTGCGTTCATTGGCGTTCATTGGCGGTTTCGTCGGCAGGAGCCTTCCGGTTCTCGCGGCGCCAGTCCAGGACCATGTCCAGGAGCATCAGGCCCACGCCGATGGAGATGGCGGAGTCCGCCACGTTGAAGGCGGGCCAGTGATACCGGGACACGTGGAAATCCAGGAAGTCCACGACCATCCCGTAGCGCAGGCGATCGATCAAGTTGCCGATGGCGCCCCCCAGGATCAGTCCCAGGGCGACGGAGGGCAATCGGTGCGTGTGCAGGAACCGCGTGTGGTAGAACACGATCAGGCTCGCCGCGACCACGGTGATGAGGATGAAGAAGGGGTTGCGGACCCGCTCGGAAAGCGTGGCCAGGAACCCGAAGGCGGCACCCGGGTTCAGGACGAAGACGATGTCAAAGTAGCCGGGGATGACCGGGATGCCCTGCCCCAGCCGGAGGGCCTGGACGATGACGAGCTTGGTGGCCTGGTCCAGCAGGATGACGGTCAGCGCGACATAGTAGAAGAGCATGCGCGTGTCCGGGAGTCTCCTCGTCGCCTACGTTTCTTGCAGAACGGACACGCAGCGGTCGCACAACCCCGGGTGCGCCGCCGCGGCGCCCACGCTCTCCCGGAAGTTCCAGCAGCGCTGGCATTTGGCGCCCGGGGCCCGGTCCACCCGGACCGCCAGGTCCTGGTCCGCCGGTCGGCCGTGGGCGCGCGCGACCGTCAGGCGGGAGACGATGCAGATCGTCTCCAGCGTCTCGCGGTGAGCCGCCAGGAACTCGAACGCCTCGCCCGCCGCCTGGACCTCCACCGCGGCCTCCTGGGCGCTGCCGATCCGCCGATCTTTCCGCGCGACCTCCAGGGCCCGCAGGACCTCGTCCCGGAACGTCAACAGCCGCTCCCACTCCTCTGCCAGCCGTTCGTCCAGCAGGTCGGTCCGGACTTCGGGGAACTCGGCGAGATGGACGCTGGACGGTTTGTCCGGCATGGCGAGGTATCGCCAGATCTCGTCCGCGGTGAAGGACAGGACGGGCGCCATGAGCTTCACCAGGCCGACCAGGATCTCGTACATCGCCGTCTGGGCCGACCGGCGGAGCCGGGACGTGCGTCCCGAGGTGTAGACGCGATCCTTCAGGACGTCCAGATAGAAGGCGCTGAGGTCCACGGCGCAGAAGTTGTGCAGGCTGTGATACAGGATGTGGAACTCGTGGTCCTGGTAGGCCGCCCGCATGCGCTCGGTGAGGAGCTGCAGGCGATGCAGGATGAAGCGGTCGATGGGCAGGAGGGCCTGGACCGCCACCGCATCCCGGGCGGGATCGAAGTCGGAGAGGTTCCCCAGCAGGTATCGGCAGGTGTTCCGGATGCGCCGATACCCCTCGGCCAGCCGCGTGAGGATCTCCTCCGACAGGCGGATGTCATCGCGGTAATCCTCGGCCGCCACCCAGAGGCGCAGCACCTCGGCGCCGTACTTCTCGATCACCTCTTGCGGGGCGATGACGTTCCCCAGGGACTTGGACATCTTGCGGCCCTCGCCGTCCACCACGAACCCGTGGGTGAGGACCGCCCGGTAGGGCGCGCCGCCCTGGACGCCCACGGCCGCCAGCAGGGAGGAGTGGAACCAGCCCCGGTGCTGGTCGCTCCCCTCCAGGTACATCTCGGCCGGCCAGCGCTGGTCCGGCCGCACCCGCAGCACGGCCGCCTGGCTGACGCCCGATTCGAACCAGACGTCCAGGATGTCGGTCTCCTTGGTGAACGCCTCGCCACCGCACTTCCCACAGCGGGTGCCGGGGGGCAGGAGGTCCTGGGGGGGATGGGCGAACCAGACATCCGCCCCCTGGCGGTCCATCAGCGACGCCACGTGCTCGATCAGCCGCTGCTCCGCCAGGATCGTCCCGCACCCGGCGCAGGAGAACACGGCGATGGGGGTGCCCCAGGCCCGCTGGCGCGAGATGCACCAGTCCGGCCGGTTGGCGATCATGTTGGAGATCCGCTCCTCCCCCCAGGGCGGGATCCACTGCACCTGATGGATGGCCTCCAGGCTCCGCCGGCGCAGGCCGCCCGCCTCCATGGAGATGAACCACTGGTTCGTGGCCCGGAAGAGGATGGGGTTCTTGCATCGCCAGCAGTGCGGGTAGGAATGCTGGAAGTCCTCGGCGTGGAGCAGCCGGCCCTCCCTCCGCAGGTGTGCGATGATGGCGGCGTTGGCGTCCCAGACGCTCATCCCGGCGAAGTGGGCCACCTCGGGCACGAAGCGACCCATGTCGTCCACCGGGTTGTAGATCGGAAGAGTGTGCTTGATCCCGGTGTCGTAGTCGTCGGCCCCGTGGCCGGGCGCCGTGTGGACGCACCCGGTCCCCTGGTCCATGGTCACGTAGTCGGCGGTGAAGAGGGGCGAGGGCTGGTCCAGCCACGGGTGACGGGCCACCAGACCCTCCAGTCGCGCGCCGGGCGCGCGAAACACCACCTCGGGATTGGCCAGGTTGCACTTCCGCGCGGTCTCGTCCATGAGCTTCCCGGCCGTGATGAAGTGCCGCCCGTTCGACCGGAAGACCACGTATTCCTCGGCGGGATGCACCACGATGGCCAGGTTCGCCGGCAGCGTCCACGGGGTGGTCATCCAGATCACCACCGAGAGCCGGGCCCCGGCCAGGGCGGGGTCCAGGGCCGCCGGGTCGGACGTCACGGGAAACGCCACGTAGATGGAGGGCGAGGTGTGGTCGGCGTACTCCACCTCCGCCTCGGCCAGCGCCGTGAGGCACGAGGCGCACCAGTGGACCGGCTTCAGCCCGCGGTACACGCCGCCCGTCGCAAAAAATTTCCCCAGCTCGCGGAGGATGTTGGCCTCGTAGCGGTACTCCATGGTGAGGTAGGGATGGTCCCAATCCCCCAGCACGCCCAGGCGCCTGAACTCCTCCCGCTGGATGTCAATGAACTTCTGGGCGTAGGCCCGGCACATGCGGCGCTTCTCGGGGACGGAGATCTCGGCCGCCTTCGGCCCCAGTTCCTTGTCCACCTGATGCTCGATGGGCAGGCCGTGGCAGTCCCAGCCCGGCACGTAAACGGCATTGAAGCCCGACATGGACCGGGACTTGACCACCATGTCCTTGAGGATCTTGTTCAGGGCGTGGCCCATGTGGATGCGGCCGTTGGCATACGGCGGGCCGTCGTGCAGGATCCACATCTCCCGGTCGGCCCGCGCCTCGCGGAGGCGCTGGTACAGGCCCTCGGCCTCCCACTGGCGGAGGATCTGCGGCTCCCGCTCCGGCAGGTTGGCTCGCATGGGGAAATCGGTCTTGGGAAGATTCAGCGTGGTCTTGTAATCCATCTCGGGATCTGCCCTTCGCGGTAGGGGTTTGGGGTCGGTCCGCCAGAGGCGGACTGACCACCTGTCCCCTGTCGTAAGAAAAAACGCCCCGGCCCGGGGCGCTCTGTAAATCCTCACGGGAGCGGTCTGGAGCGCAAAACGTACCAGGGATTCCGGCGGCTGTCAACACAAGCACCGCAGGTGCGGGGGCTAGGGATCGGGGGTCAGGGATCGGTCCAAACCCCGGCCCCTGACCCCTGGCACCCGACCCCCGGGCCGAGAGGCGCGTCAAGTCGTCTGCACCACCACCACTCCCGCCAGGACCAGGGCGCCGCCCAGTATCTGGAGGGGGATCAGGGTCTCCCCCAGGAGGAAGTAGGCGACGGCGGCGGCCACCACGGGCTCCAGCATGCTGACGATGCTGGCCTGCGTCGGCGGGAGGAACCGCAGGCCGCTGATGAACAGGCCGAAGGGAACCACGGTGCCGACGGTGGCGACCGCCAGGAACGCTCCCCAGATCCCGAGGTCGAAGCCGTGGGTGAGAATCCGCCACGGCGGCACCACGACCGACCACGCCAGGCCGGCCGAGAGATAGGCGTACGCGAGGAGCGTCCAGGGGTCCAGCGTCCGGAGGGCCACCCGGCTGGCCAGGATGTAAAACGCGAAGCCGACCGCCCCCCCGAGACCCGCCGCGACCCCCACCAGGTTCGGCCGAAATACATCAGGATCGTATGCCCGGACCACCAGGGCGCATCCCACGAGGGCCAGCGCCATGGCCAGGATGACCGGCCCGCGCAGCCGCTGGCGCTGAACCAGGACCGTGTACAGGGCGACCAGGATCGGTGCCTGGTACTGGAGCAGGAGGGCCGTGGCCACACTGGTCAGGTGCAGGGACTGGAAGTAGAAAAAGTTGTTCAGGGCGAGCCCGATCACCCCCACCACGGCTGCGGCCCAGACGTCCCGCCGCCCGATTCGAAGCCGGGCAGGAGATATCAGGGCCAGGGCCGCGAACAGCGTGAGGGTCGCCAAATCCGCCCGGATCACCACCAGGATCAAGGGGTCCACCCCGCGGTCGCGGAACAGGAGCTTGGCCACCGTGGCCATGACGCCCCAGCAGATGGCCGCGCTGACCACCATCACGTACCCGCGCCACCGGGAATCCTCGATCACTCGCTCCTCCTCAAAAGCCTTGACACGTCTCGCGACGCTTGGGTATAGTCCGCACGGATATCGCACACTCAAGAGGGGGATTCGATGTCATGAAGCGCTATCTGCTCGCGCCCGGCCCCACCCCGATCCCGCCCGAGATCGTGCAGGCCATGTCCCGGCCCATCATCCACCACCGGGCACCGGAGTACGAGGCCCTCTTCGCCGAGGTGCGCCGCGACCTGCGGCAGTTGTTCCAGTGCCAGAACGAGGTCCTGATGTTCGCCGCGTCGGGAACCGGGGCCATGGAAGGGGCCGTGGTCAATGCCCTCTCGCCCGGCGACCCGGTCGTGGTGGTCCGGGGGGGGAAGTTCGGGGAGCGCTGGGCCGAGATCTGTGAGGCCTACGGCGTCCGCGTCCTGCCCGTGGACGTCCCCTACGGGAAGAGCGTGGATCCGGCCGTTGTCGCGGCGGCCCTCCGGAGCGAGCCGGGCGTCAAGGCCGTCTTCGCCACCCATAGCGAGACCTCCACCGGCGCGGTGCATGACATCCAGGCCCTCGCCGCCATCGTCCGGGAGACGCCCGCCCTCCTGGTGGTGGACGCCATCACCAGCCTAGGCGTGATGGACCTGCCCATGGACGCCTG
The DNA here is from genome assembly GCA_016208645.1 of Candidatus Methylomirabilota bacterium. Taxonomy (GTDB): domain Bacteria; phylum Methylomirabilota; class Methylomirabilia; order Methylomirabilales; family 2-02-FULL-66-22; genus 2-02-FULL-66-22. The sequence goes on from JACQXP010000264.1 coordinate 6,242, forward strand.
GGGCGTGGACATCCTGGTCGCCGGGTCGCAGAAGGCCCTGATGCTGCCGCCCGGGCTGGCCTTCGCGGCCCTCTCGGACAGGGCCTGGGCGGCCGTGCCCGGCGCCCGCCTGCCCAAGTACTACTTCAATTTCGCCGCGGAGCGGAAGGCCATCGAGAAGAACCAGAGCGCCTACACGCCCGCCGTTTCCCTGGTCGTGGGCCTGCAAGAGTCCCTGCGCCTCATCCTGGCCGAGGGCCTCCCCAACGTCTTCGCCCGGCACGACCGCCTGGCGCGGGCCACGCGCGCCGGCGTCCAGGCCCTGGGGCTCACGCTGTTCGCGGAACACCCCGGCGCGGCCTGCACGGCGGTCAAGGCGCCGGCCGGCATTGAGGGCGGGGCCATCGTCAAGGGCTTCCGGAAGCGGGGGATCACCATCGCCGGCGGGCAGGGGAGCATGAAGGGGAAGATCTTCCGCATCGCCCACATGGGGTACGTGGACGGCTTCGACGTCCTGACCGCCCTGGGAGCCCTGGAGCTCACCCTGGCCGACCTGGGGTTCCCGGTGAAGCTCGGCGAGGGCGTCCGCGCCGCCCAGCAGATCCTTCAGAAATAGACGGCAGCGGCGGGCAGGCGCGAGCTGCCCGACCGACGGGGGGAACCGCATGACCAGTCAAGTTGACCTGCCCGTCTCCCGGATCCGCGTCCTGGTGACGGACAACCTGGCCCAGAAGGGCGTGGACCTGGTCCGGCAGACGCCAGGCTTCGAGGCGGTGGTCCAGAACAAGCTCTCGCCCGAGGCGCTGAAGGACCTGTGCCGCGACGCGGACGCTCTCATCGTGCGGAGCGCCAGCCGGGTCACCGCCGACCTCTTGGCGGCGGCCCCGCGGCTCAAGGTTGTCGGCCGGGCCGGGGTCGGCGTGGACAACGTGGACGTGGAGGCGGCCACGGCCCGCGGCGTGGTGGTGATGAACACCCCGGGGGGCAACACCATCAGCGCCGCGGAGCACACCCTGTCCATGCTGATGAGCCTGGCCAAGCACATCCCCCAGGCCACCGCCTCGATGAAGAGCGGGAAGTGGGAGAAGGGCAAGTTCCTCAGCGTGGAGCTGTCGGGGAAGATCCTGGGGATCATCGGCCTCGGCCGCATCGGCAGCGAGGTGGCGCGGCGGGCCAGGGGCTTCAACATGCGGGTCCTGGCCTACGACCCCTTCATCAGCGCCGAGGCGGCTCAGGCGTTAGGGGTGGAGCTGGTGGATCTCCCCGAGCTGTACCCGCAGGCCGACTTCATCACGCTTCACACGCCCCTCACGCCGGAGACCCGAAACCTGATCGCCGCGCCCACCATCGCCCAGATGAAGGACGGGGTGCGGATCGTCAACTGCGCCCGCGGCGGCATCGTGAACGAGGCGGACCTGCACGCCGCCCTGGTGAGCGGGAAGGTGGCGGGCGCGGCCCTGGACGTCTTCGCCCAGGAGCCCACCACCGACAGCCCCCTCTTCGCCCTCCCCAACTTCATCTCCACGCCCCACCTGGGCGCCGCCAGCGAGGAGGCGCAGGAGGCGGTGGCGCTGGAGGTCGCCCAGCAGGTGATCGACTACCTGCAGAAGGGGATCATCCGGAACGCGATCAACGCGCCGTCGGTCCCGCTGGAGGTGCTCCGCACGCTCCAGCCCTACCTGACGCTGGGGCAGAAGCTGGGGCGCCTGGCCTCCCAGCTCTCCGAAGGACGCCTGAAGGAGATCCACCTGGGGTACCAGGGCGAGATCGCCTCGCTGGACTGCGTCCCGTTGACGGTGGCCACGGTGAAGGGCGTCCTGGACCCCATCCACGACAGCGTGAACATGGTCAACGCCATGGCCATCACCAAGGGGCGCGGGATCCGGGTGATCGAGAGCAAGTCCACCGAGGCCACCGACTTCGCCAGCCTGGTCACCGTCACCCTGCAGACGGACAAGGGGAAGACCGAGACGGCCGGGACCCTTTTCAGCCGCCAGGACCCGCGGGTGGTGGACATCGACGGGTTCCGCCTGGAGGCGGTCCTGGACGGCTACCTCCTGATCTTCTCGAACCTGGACGTGCCCGGGGTCATCGGGCGGATGGGCACGCTCCTCGGCCAGAACAACGTGAACATCGCCGGGATGCAGCTCGGGCGCGAGAAGCGCGGGGGGCGCGCCGTCTCCATCCTGAACGTGGACGACCCGATCCCGGCGCCGGTGCTGGACGAGATCCGGCGCATGCCGAACATCGTGTACGCCAAGCTCGTCCGCGTGTAAGGCCCAAACGGGGTTGACCTGTTCACGGTTCGAGGTTCGACGTTCCGGATCTTGAACCTCAAACATTGCACCTCGAACCATCAACCGCGAGCCGTGAGCCCATGATGCCCCGCACCGCCATCCCCAAAGGGGTCCGCGTCTTCACGCCGGAGGAGACCGCCCAGCTTCGGGCGATCCAGGCGAAGCTCCTGTCGGTCTTCCAGCGCTGGGGCTTCCGCGAGATCATCACGCCCACCTTCGAATACCTGGAGGTCTTCGAGCAGCCCACGGGAGAGGACGCCGGCGACCAAGTCTTCAAGTTCGTGGACCGGCAGACCGGACGCCTGCTGGCCCTGCGGGTGGACATCACCCCCCAGGTCGCCCGCCTGGTGGCCACCACGCTGCGGCACGCGCCATTGCCCCTGCGCCTGGCCTATGCGGCGAGCGTGTTCCGGTACCACGAGCCCCGGGCCGGCCGCCAGCGGGAGTTCGAGCAGATCGGCGTGGAGCTGATCGGCCTGGATCCCCCCGAGGCGGACGCGGAGATGATCGCCATGGCCGTGGAGGGGTGCCAGGCGGTGGGCCTCCGCGCCTTTCAGATTGACGTGGGCCAGGTGGAGGTCGTGCGGGGCCTCCTGAACGCCCTCCAGCCGGCCCCGGCCCTGCGCCCGCGCCTCGTCTCCGCCATCCGGCGCAAGGACCCGCTGGAGCTGGACCTCCTCCTGCGGGAGATCCCGGGTGCCCCCGACCTCCGGGACGCCGTCCGGGCGCTGCCCCAGTTGTACGGCGGGCGGGAGATCCTGGAGCAGGCCGCGCGGCTCCACTTCCCGCCGGCCTCGCGGGCTGGCCTGGCCAACCTGGCCGAGGTGGTGACCATCCTGGAGAATTACGGGCTGGCGGAGCACGTGATCCTGGACCTGGCGGAGACTCACGCCTTCGAGTACTACAGCGGCATCGTCTTCGGCGCCTTCGCCCGCGGCCTGGGGTACCAACTGGCCAGCGGGGGCCGCTACGACCACCTCATCGGGCAGTTCGACTACCCGTGCCCTGCCACGGGGTTCAGCTTCGACCTGGACCGGGTCCTGGCCGCCCTAGCGGCGACCGACGCCTTGCCGCAGGTCTCCGGACCCGACATCCTCCTCATCGATTTCAGCCCGGACAAGCGCGCCGCGCACCGGCTGGCCCGTCTCCTGCGCGATCGCGGCCTGGCGGTGGCCCGCGACATCATCAAGCGGGATCTGACCGGCTCCCTGGATTATGCCCGGGCGTCGGCGATCCGGCGGGCCGTGATCCTGGGCTCCGCGGAGCAGCCGCCGGAGACGGTCCTGATCCTCGACCTTGCCACCGAGACGCGGCGCAGCCTGCCCTTCGAGGCCTTCGTGCAGGCCGTCGCAGAAGGAGACTCCCCATGGCCAATGTGATCGTCGTGGGCGCTCAGTGGGGGGACGAGGGCAAGGGGAAGGTCGTTGATATCCTCAGCGAGCGGTTCGACGTCGTCGCCCGCTACCAGGGCGGGAACAACGCCGGCCACACGGTCGTCGTCGGCGAGGAGAAGGTCGTCCTGCACCTGGTCCCCTCCGGCATCCTGCGCAAGGGCAAGGTCTGCGTCCTGGGCAACGGCGTGGTCATTGATCTCGGCGAATTGATTCACGAGATGGATCAGCTCGAGCGATTGCAGGTGCGCTTCGAGGACCACTTCTTCATCAGCCGGCGCGCCCACCTGGTCCTGCCCTACCACAAGGTGCTGGACGTGGCCCACGAAGCGCGCGCCGCCAAGAAGATCGGCACCACGGGCCGGGGGATCGGCCCGGCCTACGTGGACAAGATGGCCCGCATCGGGATCCGGATCGGCGACCTGCACCAGCCGGGCCTGTTCAAGGAGCGCCTCCAGCACAATCTCATGGAGAAGCGGGCCCAGTACCCGGACAACCAGGCGCTGGCCGCGCTGGACGCCGACCAGATCTTCACCGAGCATCTCCGGCACTACGAGCGGATTCGCGATTTCCTGGTGGACTCGGCCCAGATCCTGGACCGCCTGATCCGCGAGGGAAAACGGGTGCTGTTCGAGGGCGCGCAGGGCACGCTCCTGGACGTGGACCTGGGGACCTATCCCTACGTGACCTCGTCCAGCGCCACGGCCGGCGGGGCCTGCACGGGCACGGGCGTGAGCCCCACGCGCATTGACGGCATCCTGGGAATCTGCAAGGCCTACACGACCCGCGTCGGCGAGGGGCCGTTTCCCACGGAGCTCACCGATGCCACCGGGGAACACCTCCGGACCCGCGGGCAGGAGTTCGGCGCTACCACGGGCCGACCCCGCCGGACGGGGTGGTTCGACGCCGTGGGCGTGCGTTACGCCGCCCGCGTGAACGGGCTGGACGCCCTGGCACTGATGAAGCTGGACGTGCTGGACGAGCTGGACCCCATCCTGATGTGCACCGGGTATCGGTACCGGGGCGAGGTGCTCACCGAGTTCCCCAACGAGACGGATATCCTGGCCGAATGCCAGCCGGCCTACGAGGCCCTTCCCGGCTGGCGCCAGAGCACGGTCGGCATCCTCGAGGAGGCCAAGTTGCCGCCGGCCTGCCGGGCCTACATCCGGCGCCTCGAGGAGCTGGTGGGCGTCCCCTTCACCCTCGTCTCCACCGGCCCCCGCCGCGACGAGATCATCATCCGGCCCAACGCCCTGTGGAAGAGTTGGGGCCTCGCCTGAGCGTCCGCCAGCGGGGTTCGAGGTTCAAGGTTCAAGGTCGCCCGTCTCGCCCGCCATCCCCCCGGCAACTTGCAACGTTCTCGACAGGACGTATATATGGGAATATCATGAAAAATATACGGATTCCGGAGGAGAGCTATGGGAACGCGGCGCACAAAACTGACGACGATCCGACTTGACCTGAGACTTGCCGACAGGGCGAAACGCGCTCTCGGGGCGAAGAGCCGCACGGAGGCGGTGCATCGGGCACTGGAGGAGGTCGTCCACCTGGATCACTTCAAGCAGGTCATGCTGAAATACGGCGGGAAGCTCAAATTTGAAGGCTACATCGATTAGATTCTTTCCGACCCGCCAGATGTGGTTGTGGTCGGGGCGAATCCTCGCGCGGTTGGCGGAACAGCATCCGCTTGACCCAGAGTCACTTCGACGCCTCCACTTTGATCTCCTGATCGCGTTAAGCGCCCGAAGCATCGGAGCCACCGTCGTCACTACCGACCGAACACACTTCGAACTCCTGCAGGAGATGGTACCCTTCTCGCTCGTTGTGTGGTAGGCAGTTTCGCGTCCCAGGCCTGTCCTGAGCACCTGCCAGGCCGTCTCAAAATATGGTGATAGGCTTGACTTTTCGGTCATAGTCGAATAATTATTCGACCATGTTCGATTCCTCATTCCGGCTTGCCTACCGCGAATGCCTCGACCTGCTCTGGAGGCGACTCTCCGAGCGCGCCCCAACGAGGATCCAGCTGCTCACGGGACCGCGGCAGGTCGGCAAGACGACGCTGCTGCTCGAGATCGCACAGAGGCTGGGCGACGCGGCGCTCTACTTCGCGGCCGATGGGCCCGAAGCGTCGCTTCCGGGGGCCCGCGAACGGGCATGGGTGCGGGTGGCGGAAATAGCCTCCAGCCGCAGGCCCTCCGTGTTCCTCATTGACGAAGTGCATCTGCTGCACGATTGGGCCGCCCATCTCAAGGGTGAATGGGATCGCATCGTCAGGAAGAAGAGCCCCGTCCACGTCGTCGCCACCGGCTCCTCCGCGCTCCGGGTGGGAAAGGGATCGCACGAGAGCCTGGCCGGCCGCTTCGAGCGTTTCACCCTCACCCACTGGTCTGCGGCGTCAATTGGGAACGTGTTCGGCGCCGGCGCCGCAGAGGCGGCCAACGCCGTGGTCCGCTGGGGGTCATATCCCGGGGCCTGGCGCCTCAGGGGGGACCGAGCCCGCTGGGCGGCCTATATGCGCGATGCCATCGTGGAGCCGGCCATCGGTCGCGACATCCTCGCCCTTGCCTCCGTCAGGCGACCCGCCCTCCTGCGGCAGGTGTTCGGTGTCTGCGTCTCATCGCCGGCGCAGGTCGTATCTATGCAAAAGCTCCAGGGGCAATTGCACGACAGGGGCGCTCTCGAAACCATCGCACACTACCTCGGGCTTCTCGAGGAGGCATATTTGATTGCGGCTGTCCCCAAATACGCGGCAAGCCCGCGGCGGATGCGATCATCCCCGCCGAAGATCATCGTGCTCA
>JACQXP010000223.1 GCA_016208645.1 Candidatus Methylomirabilota bacterium
CATTGAGAACGGAGAAGGCGCCCGCGACGAGGGATCGGCTCCAGCCGAATTCTCGGACCAGGGCGACGAGGAAGACCGAGTAGGAGTACCAGACGCCGTAGATCACGGCGAGGGAGACAAGCGTCGTGGCCAGGATCCTCCGGCCGCGCCCACTACTGGCGAGGGCTCCCTGATGTGGCGTCACTGGCTTCCGAGTTCCCGTCCAATACGAGTCGGTTTCTTCCAAGTTAGGCGCTCTTGGCGTCTTGGCGGTTGACGGGTTCCGGTGGGGGATGCGGACGGCGCGGGGCCACGATCCACAAGAGCGCCGGCGACAGCACCGCCATCCCGAAGGCCACCCAGAGCGCCCCCGCATAGCTTCCCGTGCCATCGAAGATCCTTCCCGCGATCCACGCCCCGGTGGCGCCGCCCGAGGAATTGGCGACATGCAGGGTGCCGAAGATCGTCAAGAAGCCGGGACCGCTGAATAAATCGCTGGCGGCGGCGGGGCTGAGCGGCGCGGTCGCGGCATATCCCAGCCCGATCAGGATCGCGTAGAGGTACGGCAGGGCGGAGGCCGGGTGGTTCCCCGCCAGCACGAGGACACCCACCCCCGCAACCAGGCCGCCGAAGGCCAGCGTGTAGGCCAGCTCGCGGCTCGTCCGGTCCGAGAGCGTCCCCCACCCCATCTTGCCCGGGATGCTGGCCAGCCCCACGACGCCCCCCACCGTGGCGGCCGCCAGCGCGGAGACGCCATGGTCCACGAGGTAGGCCACCTGGTGGACCAGGAGCATCTGGGTGGCCACGTTCCCGGCGAAGAAGACCCCCGCCAGCCCCCAGAAGTGCCAATCCCTGACCGCGCCGGCGAGCGTCCAATAGGCGCCTCCGTCGAGGATCGGCCGGGCGTCACGAGCGCCCCCGCGAGAGCCGGACGCCTCGCGCCATGGCGGGTCGCGCACGAGCCAGAGGGTCGCGGGCACGACCCATCCCACGATCAGCACCGCCAGGAGGCGAAAGGCCCAGCGCCACCCGATCCGCTCAATCAGGAACTGGGCGAAGGGAACGACCCCGAAGATCCCCATGCCGATGCCGGCCGAGGCGACCCCCAGGGCCATCCCGATCCGGTCGGGAAACCAGCCTCGTACGAGCACCACCGAGGGGACCCATCCGGACGTGCCAACCCCCATGGCCGCGATTCCGCCGAACGCCAGGTAGAGGTGCCACCATTCATGCGTTTCCGCAGCCAGGACCAGCCCCAGGCCCAAGACGCAGCCGCCGGTCAGGATGAGTCGCCTGGGACCGACGCGCCCCACCAGCCACCCCGAGAGCGGTCCCGAGGAGCCGTGGACCAGGACGAATGCCGAGAACGCCCCGGCGACCAGTGAGCGGCTCCACCCGAACTCGCGGAGAAAGGCCACCAGGAAGACGGAATAGGCGTACCAGATCCCGTAGACCAGTCCCAGCGTGACGAAGGTCGTGCCGACGACCGTCCACCCCCGCCGGCCCTGACCGTCCATTCCCCGGGAAACGGTCACACTTGTCCTCTCGCCGTGGGAACTGGGCAACCCCGCCGATGGCGGGGCAATCCGGCAACTGGGTGGCGCCAAGCCCACCATTGACGGTTGTCCCGATTCCCGAATTGCCGGATTCCCGAATTGCCAAATTGCCCGCGCCACCCTCAGTGGCGCGTAGGTGGCGGATTCGCACGGCGCGGGGCCACGATCCACAGGAGGACCGGCGAGAGCAGGCTCATCCCGAGCGCGACCCAGAAGGCCAGCGCATAGCTCCCCGTCCGATCGAAGATCTCTCCCCCCGCCCACGCCCCCGAGGCCGCCCCCAGGGTCAGCGCCGTGTACACCGTAGCGAAGATCGTCGAGAAGGCCGGCCCCCCGAACAGATCGCTGGCCGCCGCCGGCGTGATGGGCGCGATCCCCCCATAGCCGAGCCCAATCAGCACCGCGTACAGGTAGGGCAGCCAGGAACTCGAAGCGGTGCCCACCAGAGCCAGGACGCCGATGCTGGCCACGACGCACGCGAAGGACAGGCTATAGGCCAATTCCCGGCCGGAACGATCCGAGAAGGCGCCCCACCCCATCTTGCCCGGGATACTGGCCAGTCCCACGACGCCCCCCACCGCCGCGGCGGCGAGCGGCGACACCCCGTGGTCCACCAGGTAGGCGACCTGGTGAACCAGCAGGAGCTGTGTGACGAAGTTCCCCGTGAAATACACCCCGGCGAGCCCCCAGAAGTGCCAGTCCCTGATGGCCGTGGCCAGCGTCCAGTATGTTCCCCGCTCGAGCCTCGGACGGGAGGTCCGAGAACCGGATGGCGACCCAGACGCCTCGAGGGACGGCGCGTCCTGGACGAGCCCCGCGGTCGCTGGGATCACCCACCCGACGATCAGGACGGCCAGGACCCGGAAGGCCCACCGCCATCCGACCCGGTCGATCAGGAACTGCGTAAGGGGAACTACCGCGAAGATCCCCAGGCCGATCCCACTAGAGGCAATTCCCACCACCGTGCCGAGACGCGTGGGGAACCAGCCCCGCACTAACAGGACCGCCGGAATCCACCCGGCCATCGTGATCCCCACCGCCGCGATCCCGCCGAACGCCAGGTAGAGGTGCCACCAGGCCCTCGTCTCCGCGGCGAGGAGCAGGCCCAGACTCAGCACGCACCCGCCCGCCAGGATGACAAGCCGTGGTCCGATTCGTCCCGCCAGCCACCCGATGACCGGGCTGCAGGAGCCGTGGACCAAGACGAACACCGAGAAGGCTCCGGCCACGAGGGAACGGCTCCAGCCGAACTCCCGGAGGAAGGCAACCAGGAAGACGGAATAGCAATACCAAGTCCCCACCACCAGAGCGAGGGTGATGAAGGTCGTCCCGACGACGGTCCACCCGCGTCGCTGATCGTCGGTCAGCTCTCGATGCGTCGTCACGCGTCTCCCATCCTGCCGACCCCCCGGTCAACCTCGGCACTATGAATCAAAGACGGCGGGAAGTCGAGATCGGACGTCGGATTGTTCGACGTCCAACGCCAAACAGGCCCTTACCCCGCGGCAACCGCGCAACCCTCGCGCGCCGCAAAATCCCTCGTCTTTTCTTGCGAGGCACATTAGAATACCCAACAATGTTCGGCGGTTCGGGGGGTTCCGCCTAAGGCGGATTCGGCAGTTCTCGCAGAACGGGAACAACCGAACCATCGAACACCCGAACGCCCGAACGCTTTTCAAGGACTGCGAAGGGCAACCGCATGGGAGTTAGTCGGTAATGCGCGTCCTCAGGTGGGTGGGAATCGGCCTCGGCGGTATCCTCCTCCTGGCGGTGCTGGCGGCGCTCCTCCTTCCCGCCCTCGTGAACCTGGAACGCTATCGGGCGATCCTGGCGAACCGCGCGGGCAAGGCGCTGGGACGCGAGGTGACGCTGGGGGCGCTCCGGGTCAGCCTCTGGGGGGGGATCGGGGCCGAAGCGAAGGGCATCCAGATCGCCCAGGCGGCCGGGTTCGGTTCCCAGCCGTTCCTGGCGGCGGACGCCTTGCAGGTCCGCGTGCAGCTCCTGCCGCTCCTGCGGGGACAGGTGAAGGTGAGCAAGGCCGTCCTGGAGCGGCCGCGCATCCGCCTGACGCATGCCCGGGACGGGCGGTGGAGCGTGGACGACCTTCTGAAACCCCACCCCGCTCCCCCGCCGACGAAGCCAGCACCGGATGCGGCCCGTCCCGGCAAGGCCCCGCTGCTGGGCGGCCTCCTGCTCTCCGAGGTCGCGGTCAAGGGCGGCGAGATCACCCTCCAGGACGAAGCGCGTGCCCCAGGCATCACCTTGACGCTCACGGATCTCGACCTCAGCCTCCGGCAGAGGGCGGTCTCCGATCCGTTGGAGATCCGATCCCGGGCCAGGATCGGGCCGGCGGGCGCGGGCCGCATCGAGACGACCGGTCGGATCGCGGTCGGCGATCCGGAGTCGCCCATCCTGGACGTGACGGTCACGCTTCGCGACGTGGACGTGGGCCCCTGGCAGACCTTCCTCATGCACGGGGGTGGGACCAAATTCACTGGTCCTTTCTCGGGCGAGCTCAGGCTGACCGGGCCCGTGGCCCAGGCCGCCTTCACGGGGGGCCTGAACCTGAACCCGGTCGCGATCCAGGCCGGCGAAGCCTTCCGGAAGGCGGCCGGGGAAGAGGCGAGCCTCAGCTTCGAAGGGCGGCGCGAGGACCAGGGACTGAATCTCTCGAAGGTGATCCTCACGCTGAAAGAGACGACGGTGAACGGGAGCCTCCGGGTCCCTGACCTGAAGACGCCCCGGGTCACGTTCACGGCGACCTCACCCAAGGTGGATCTGGATCGCCTCCTGGCAAAGCCGGTGCCGAACTCGGCGCCGAAGAAGGCGTGGCTGGGGACCCCGCTGGCGCATGCGGCCGTCCCCTCGCGTCCCGGCGGGAAGGCCAGCACAGCAGGCCCCGGCCTCACGGCCCAGGGCCAGGTGAGCATCGGGGACCTACGGTACCAGGGACTCACGTGGACGGCCGTCCAGGCCGAGGTCCGCTACCAGGACGGACTGGTGCAGTTGCCGGAGGTGCGGGCCAATTTCTTGAACGGCAAGGTGACGGCCAAGGGAGAGGTGGATCTCCGGCCCCGGACCCCACGCATCAGCCTCACCTCCCGATTCGACAATCTGGCGACCGAGCCGCTGGTGCAGGCGCTCATCCACGGCCCCTGGACCCTGCGGAGCGCGCTGAGCTTCGACAGCAGCCTGAACTTCGTCGGCTTCTCCCTGCCCGAGATCCTGGGGTCGGCGGCCGGCGGGGGATCCGTCCTGCTGAAGGAGGGCCGCCTGATCGGCTACAAGCCGCTGGACCGGCTCTCCGAGGTGATTGCGCCCATCCTGGTGAGCCAGGGCAGCCGCGTGCGCCTGAACGAGTTCGAGCAGGTGAGCGGCCGTTACACCCTGGACAAGGGGGTCCTCCGCACCCGGGACCTCACCCTCACCAAGACGGAAGGAAGCGTGACGGCCGCCGGCTCCCTGGGCCTGCTGGATTCCAGCCTGGACTTCGACGTGGTGGCGAAGCTGGGGCGCACCACCGTGGAGGCCAAGGTGACCGGGACCACGAGCCAGCCGATCGTCGTGCCGAAGCTGGGTCGTCTCCAGCGAAAGATCGAGACCGAACTGGACAAGGTCCTGCCCGGCGAGCAGGGCAAGGGCCTGAAGGATCTCTTCAAGGGGCTCTTCGGTCGGTAGACTGGGCTCCGGCAGGGATTCCCCATGATAGCCAAACCCCTCACCCTGGTTTCTCGGCGCTCGAGCCTCGGCGCCCGGCGCCCGGCGCTCATCTGTCGGCTCTCGGCTCTCGGCTCTCGGCTCCCGGCGCCCGACGCCCGGTCCTCGGCTCTCGGCTCGCGGCTCGCGGCTCCCGGCTCCTGATCCTCGCCCTCGTCACCCCATACTATTTCCCCTCGGTCCGCGGCAACTCCATCACGGTCCAGCGGATCGAATCCGGCCTGCGGGATCAGGGCCTGACGGTCCAGGTGTTCTCCCTGGACCAGCAGGACCGTGACGCGATCCTGGCCGGCCTCCGCCGCCTGCGCCCCGACGTGATCCATGGCCTTCACGCCACGAGGACCGGCCCGCTGGTCGGAGAGGCCGGTCGGGACTTGGATGTCCCGGCCGTCATCACCATGACCGGGACGGACGTGAACCTGGACCTCTTCGACCCCGCCTGCCGGCCGATCGTCCTGGAGGTCCTGGAGGCCGCGCGCGCCATCGTGGTATTCCACGCGTCCATCCGCGACAAGCTGCTGCGCGAGGTGCCGGCCACCGGCCCACGCCTCCACGTGATCGGCCAGACGGTGCAGTGCGACGAGAAGGTCTACGACCTGCGGGGCAAGCTTGGCCTGGGCCCCGGC
>JACQXP010000224.1 GCA_016208645.1 Candidatus Methylomirabilota bacterium
CTTGGTGGCCCGATCCCGCAGCACGCGGCGCAGCAACTTCCCCGTGATGGTCCGGGGCATCTCGGGGACGAAGACCACCTCGCGGGGCAGCTTGTACACCGCCACCTTCCCCCGGCAGAACTCGATGAGCTCCGTCTTCAGCGCCTCGGCCTCGGCCGTGCCCTTCTTCAGGGCCACATAGGCCCGGGTCTTCTGGCCCATGATGGGATCTGGCACCCCGATGATGCCGGCATCGGCCACGGCGGGATGCGTCACCAGGACATCCTCGATCTCCTCGGGCCCGATGCGGTAGCCGGACGACTTGATCAGGTCATCCTCGCGGCTGAGGAACCAGATGTAGCCGTCCTCGTCCATGGAGACCATGTCGCCGGCCTTCACCCAGCCGGTGATGACCGAGCCCTTCTGCTTGTCGGGATCCCGCCAGTAGACGGTCCCCGTCGGTCCCCGGGCCATGAGCATCCCCGTCTCGCCCCGCTTGGACTCCTCGTGAGTTTCCTGGTTGATGACCTTCAATTCATATCCGGGAATCGCCGGGCCGATAGAGCCGGGCTTCACCTTCTTCGTGGCAGCGCTGGAGATGAAGACGAACATCATCTCCGTGGTCCCCAGCCCCTCGAAGATCTCCAGCCCGAACTTGGCCTTCCAGTCATGGTAGGTTTGGGCGGTCAGCGATTCCCCGCCCCCCGTGCAGACGCGGAGCGAGCTGAGATTGTACTTCTTGTCGGCCTCCGGCACCTGGAGCATCTTCCGGTAGGCGGTGGGCAGGATCGAGAGGATGGTCACCTTGTGGTTCTGGATCGTCTCGAACATGGCCTCGGGGGTGAACCGGGCGATGAGGGAGACGGCCGCCCCGAAGCGGTAGGGGATCACCGCCACGGCCGAGTAACCCGCGGCCATGGCGATGGGGGCCGAGCCGCCGATGATGTCGGTCTGGGTGACGTTCCAGCAGTGCTTGCCGAAGCCGTCGGGGACGATCAGGGCCTCCTCCATGAAGTGGGCGGTGCCCTTGGGCAGCCCGGTGGTCCCGGAGGTGAACAGCAGGACCGAGACATCCAAGCGGTCGCGGCGGACCGGATCGCACTCCGGCTTCTCGGCGTCGAGCAGCTCCTGCCACAGGTGGTAGCCCTTCCCCTTCCACGCCGCCTGCTGCTCGGGCGTGCCGCCCACGACGATCACGTGCTGGACCGTCTTGCAGTTCGGCCGCGCCTTCTCCAGCTCCTCCAGCATGGCTCCCGCCACGATGACCGCCCTCGCTTCAGCGAGATTGGCGACGTGGGTGATCTCCGCCTGGGAGAACAGGGCGGACGTCGGCAGGCTCACCGCGCCAATCTTGATGATGGCGAAGTTGGCCATGACCGCCGGTGGGATGTTGGGCAGGCGCAGCATCACCCGGTCGGCCTCCTCGATCTCCAGGCGCTTGAGGGCGCTGCCCAGCTTGTTCACGTTGGCCAGCACGGCCTTGTAGGGAATCTTCTTGTCCTCGAAGTAGATGGCGATCCGATCCCCCTTGCCCGCCGCCACCTGTTTGTCCAGCAACTCCTC
>JACQXP010000225.1 GCA_016208645.1 Candidatus Methylomirabilota bacterium
AGGCGGTGCTGGCCCTCCGGGCCCACAAGTTCGACGTCATCCTGATGGACAAGAACATGCCCGGGCCCAGCGGCCTGGATCTGCTGCCGGGATTCCGGCGAGTCTGCCCGCACTCCCGGATCATCATGATGACCGCCTTCGGCGATGTGCCCTCCTACATGGAGGCGGTGGAGAAAGGGGCGGTGGAATACCTCTTCAAGCCGTTCCGGATGGAGGAGATGAAGGCGGCCGTCGCCAAGGCCCTCAGCCAGGATGCGGGGTCGCGACCGTGACCGCGTACGACCAGACCTCGGCGGCGCGAGGCTGGGGCGCAGGACTCCTGCGCAACGTCACGACCCGGCTGGTCATCCTCCTGATGCTGGCCCTGATGATCATTACCGGAGTCTATGACTACATCCGCCTGGTCCGGGAGCGGGAACGGCTCGTGGAGCAAACCCGGGAGGATCAGCGGATCTTCGCCGAGACCCTGGCGCTGGCGGTGAGCCGCAATGTGCGCTGGGGCCGGACCACGGCCGAGCTGAAGGAGCTTCTGGACGACATCCTGGCGCGGCCTGGCCTGGTCGCCGTGGCCATCTACAGTCCCGACGGCCAGGTGGTGACGGAGAACGTCGCCGCCGGCGCCGAACCTCCCACGCCCGATGAGACGATCCGGGAGGCCCTGAGAACGAAGGATGCGGCCTCGGTCCTGCTGGCCATGGAGTCCGGCCAGATCCTCCGCCACGTCCAGCCCTTCCGCTGGCCCGGGGGCCGGACCGCGGCACTCGAGGTCCGCCAGACCCTGGCGGGGATGGAGCGGGAGTTTCGCCGCGCGGTCCGGGAGCGCGTCCTGTCCCGGCTGGTGGTCCTGGGCCTCTTCGTCCTGTCGGTGGTCACCCTGACCCGCTGGAGCATTACCCGGCCGATCCGGGCCCTCATCGCCGGGGCCCGGGCGGTGGGGCGGGGCGACCTCGCACAGCGCATCGAGCTCCCGCGGCGGGACGAGATCGGCCAGCTCGCCGAGGAGTTCAATCGGATGGCGGAGAACCTGCAGGCAGCGCACGATGAACTCCTCCGGCACGGGGAGGAGCGGTTGCGGCTGGAGCAGGAGGTGCAGCAGGCCCAGAAGCTGGCCGCCGTGGGCATGCTGGCGGCCGAGGTGGCCCACGAGATCGGCACGCCGCTCAACGTCATCTCCGGCCGGGCGGAGGTGCTGGAACGCGTGGTGACCCCGGTTCACCCGGAGCGGCGGCACCTGGACGTGATCCTGAAGCAGACCGAGCGCATCAAAGGGATCATCCGCGCCCTGCTGGACTACACCCGGCCCCGGCGGCCGAACCTCCGGGCCGTGGCCCTCGTGCCGATCCTCGGCCGGGTGGCCGATCTCCTGCTGGAGCGGAGCCGCCGCCGCGGGGTGCGGATCCAGCTCGACCTTACCTCCGGTCTCCCCCCGGTGTGGGCGGACCCGGACCAGCTCCAGCAGCTCTTCCTCAATCTGTTGCTCAACGCCCTGGAGGCCTCTCCGGCCGGCCACACCGTCCAGGTCTCGACCGGGCCGGATCCGGTCCTGCCGGACGAGGGCCGGGCCGGGATCAACCGGAGCAAGGCGGATGAACCCCACCTGGCCATCCACGTGGTAGACGCCGGCAAGGGAATGAGCGCTGAGGAACTGGACCGCGTCTTCGAGCCCTTTTTCTCCACCAAGGGGCAAGGGACCGGGCTGGGCCTGCCGATTGTTGAAGAGATTGTGCGCGCCCATCGAGGCGAGATCGAGATGCTGTCCATCCCGGGGCGAGGGACCGAGGTGATCGTCCGCCTGCCCCTGGCCGGGAACGGCCCACCGGACCGGGAGAGGAGAACGCGGGATTCCGCGACCGAGACGGGAGCGCATGGAGACTGACGTGATCACGGAACTGTGGCAGGACCGCGCCCCGCTCCCCAGGGTGCCGGTGGCGACCTACCGGCTCCAGTTCAGTCGGGCCTTCACCTTCAGGGCTGCCCGGCAGATGGTGCCGTACCTGGAGGCCCTGGGGGTGAGCGACGTGTACGCCTCCTCGTACCTCGCGGCCCGGCCGGGGAGCCTGCACGGGTACGACATCGCGGATCACAACCGGCTGAACCCCGAGATCGGAACGGAAGAGGATTACCAGCGCTTCATCGCCGCCTTGCAGGACCGGGGGATGGGTCAGATCCTGGACGTGATTCCCAACCACATGGGGATCGCGGCCTCCTGCAATCCCTGGTGGAACGACGTCCTGGAGAATGGGCCCAGTTCCGCCTATGCGGAATTCTTCGACATTGACTGGGTTCCCCTGAAGTCCCAACTGGCCAACAAGGTCCTCCTGCCCATCCTGGGGGACCAGTACGGCCGGGTCCTGGAGAACCAGGAGCTGATTCTGGAGTATGCCGACGGGACCTTCAGCCTGCGGTACCACGAGACCCGGCTGCCCATCGCGCCCCGCTCCGCGACCCTGATCCTGGGCCATCGCCTGGAGGCCCTGACGGCCACGCTGGGGGAGGCGGATCCGCACCTCCAGGAGTACCAGAGCATCATCACGGCCCTCACCAATCTCCCCCCCCGGACGGAGACGGCGCCGGACCGGGTCCGGGAGCGGATGCGGGAGAAGGAGGTGATCCGCCGGCGCCTGGCCCGCCTGGTGGAGGCCTGTGGGCCGGTGCGGGCCTCTATCGAGGAGACGGTCCGGATCTTCAACGGCAAGCGGGGTGACCCCCGCAGCTTCGACCCGCTGGACCGGTTGCTGGACGACCAGGCGTACCGGCTGGCCGACTGGCGAGTGGCGGCGGAGGAGATCAACTACCGCCGCTTCTTCGATATCAACGAGCTGGCGGCGATCCGGATGGAGAATCCCGCCGTCTTCCGGGAAACCCACCGGCTGATCCTGCAACTGGTGGCGGAGGGGAAGGTCACGGGTCTCCGCCTGGATCACCCGGATGGACTGTTCGATCCGCCCCGCTACTTCCACGCGCTGCAGCGAGAACGATTCGCCCAACTCCTCCGCGCCCGGCTCAGCCGGGGACCGGCCACGGCCGAGCCGGATCGAGAGGCGGCCGTGGCCCGAGCGCTGGAGGACTTCGACGGCGTCTGCCAGCGGGATCCCGCAGAGCGGGGCTGCCGCCCGCTCTACCTCCTGGCAGAGAAGATCCTGGCCCGGGGGGAGCGCCTGCCGATCCACTGGGCCATTCACGGCACCACGGGCTACGAGTTCCTGAACCTGGTGGGGGGCCTGTTCGTGGACAACAGGAACGAGAAGGCGATGACGGCCGCCTACACCGGCTTCACCGGGCAGCGCACCCCCTTCGCCGACCTGGTCTACGAGTCGAAGCAGCTCATCCTGCAAGTCTCCATGTCCAGCGAGCTGAACGTCCTGGGGCACGCCCTCAGCCGCCTGGCGGAGCGGGACCGGCACTCGCGGGATTTCACCCTCAACAGCCTGACCCACGCCCTGCGCGAGGTGATCGCCTGCTTCCCGGTGTACCGGACCTACATTGACGGGCGGAACCCCGAGGTGGCGCTGCAGGACCGGGCCTGCGTCGAGGTGGCGGTGGCCTTCGCCAAGCGGCGGAACCCGGCCACCAACGTGTCCATCTTCGACTTCGTGCGGGACGTGCTGCTCCTGCGGTACCCGGAGAATGTGGACGAGGCGTACCACGAGGACCAACGGGCTTTCGTGCAGAAGTTCCAGCAGGTCACCGCCCCGGTCACGGCGAAGGGGGTCGAGGACACCGCCTTCTACCGCTACCATCGTCTCGTGAGCCTGAACGAGGTGGGGGGAGGGCCGGACCGCTTCGGGATTTCGCCGGAGGAGTTCCACAAGCAGTGCCTGGCCCGGCAGGAGAAGTGGCCCGAGGGCCTGTCCGCCACCTCCACCCACGATACCAAGCGCAGCGAGGACGTCCGGGCCCGGATCCACGTCCTCTCCGAGATCCCCCGGGAGTGGCGCGCGGCCGTCGGCCGGTGGCATCGGTGGAATCGGAAGCACGCCTCGGAAGTGGACGGGAGGCCCGCCCCCGACCGCAACGACGAATACCTGCTCTACCAGACGCTGGTGGGCGCCTGGCCCCTCGGCCCCATGGGCTCGGAGGAGGCGACCGCCTTCACCGGCCGGATCCAGGCCTACATGCTGAAGGCGGCCAAGGAGGCCAAGGTCCACACGAGCTGGATCAACCCCAACGAGGCCTACGACGAGGCCCTCCGGGCCTTCGTGGCCCGCATTCTCGAGCCGGGGCATGGGAACCGCTTCCTCCCCGACTTCACCACATTCCAGGGCTTCGTGCCCCGCCTGGGAATGGTCAACAGCCTGGCCCAGACGCTGATCAAGATCACCGCGCCCGGTGTCCCCGATTTTTACCAGGGGACCGAGGTGTGGGACTTCAGCCTGGTGGACCCGGACAACCGCCGGCCGGTGGACTTCGCTGCCCGGAAAACGCTCCTGGCGGGCCTGCAGGATCGGATCGCGGGTGGCGACCTGCTGGGGCTGGCGCGCGAGCTTGTGGAACACTGGATGGATGGCCGGATCAAGCTCTATACCATCCACCGCGCGCTCACCTGCCGCCGGCGCTTCCCCGATCTGTTCCGGTCGGGGGCGTACGTCCCCCTGACGATCGTCGGACAGCACGCGGCGAACGTCTGCGCCTTCGCCCGCCGCAACCAGACGCGGGCGGTGGTCACGGTGGTGCCGCGCCTGACCGCGCACCTCACCGACAACGGGGCGCGCCTCCCCCTGGGTGCTGGGGTGTGGGGTGACACCTGGGTGGTCCTGCCGGAAGAGTTTCCCGGCGGGTCCTGCACGAACCTCTTCACCGGAGCAGAAGTGCAGGCGGTCGAGCGCGACGGCGGCGCGAGGCTGGCCGCCGGAGATCTGCTGGCGGACTTCCCGGTGGCCCTCCTGGAGGCCCCGACGCTCCTCCCGGCCGGATCTCGGGGGAATGGCTGAGTCCGGCGGCGGCCTCGGAAGTGGAAGACAGTTTACCTCCTGAGAATCCTGCCGTAGGATGAACGAGCCTGGGGGTGCAAGGGCGATGACCCGGTTCCAGTTCGTGGCATGCAGCGAGTTGATCCAGATCCTGGGCCTGCGGGCAGACGACGAGCGGGAGCTGGCCGAAATCCTGGAGAAGGTCTCCCTGGACTGCGTCCATTACCATACCCACGGGCACTTCCTGCGGCACGGTTTCGTCGGCGCACCCTATCCCAATGACTTCGCCACATGGGCCGCGATCCAGGTCCGGGACCGGGTGCTGGGGGAACGCCTGGGCGTGGTAAGCCCCCTGGACTTCCCCTCCCTGGAGGACCTGCGCGAGGAGATCCTCACGATCATTGACGATCACCTGAGCCACCTCAATATTGTGCCACGGGTGATATTCGGGGATCCGTTCGACTTCATGCAGTCGCGGATCGTCGAGGCGCCGACGGGCGAGATCGCCGACAGCCTTGAGACATTCCGGTCCGGCCTGGCGAGGATCCAGCCCAGCGCCGTCTACTTTCACACGATCGAGGCGTCCCGCCGACTCGGCCGCCCGGACACGGATTTCGCGGCATGGCTGCGCGAGAGCCTGGGACTCGACACGCTGGCCGCGGCCGTGAATCGGGTGGACCCCTACGCCGGGAGTCTCGAGCGTTTGCGGACTGAACTCCTTCGTCTCTGCGACGGCGAGCTGGGCCTCCCCCTGGGGACGGGCCTGCCCGGGGCCCCAGGTCCCGAATCGCCGGGGACGACGTGAGCCCGTCGAATCCTCTCCGAGGGAGAGTGCCGAGATGAAGCCTGCGAGCCTGGAGGCCTACCGCGACGTGGCCCCGCCGGGGACCGTGGAATTCCTGTATCGCCTGAGCGAGAAGGTGCAGGGCCGGTCCTTCCTCCACGTCAATTCCACCCACCAGGGCGGGGGCGTGGCCGAGATTCTGATGCGGCTTGTCCCCCTGCTGAACGATATCGGGGTCAAGACGTCCTGGGAGATCCTGGAGGGCACCCTGGAGTTCTTCCGGGTGACCAAGGCCTTTCACAACGCCCTGCAGGGGGAGGAGCAGGTCATCACCGAGGACATGTACGAGACCTTCCTGGAGTGCAACCGGCACAACGCGGCGCGGTTGCCGCTCGAGGCGGACCTCGTCATGATCCATGACCCCCAGCCGGCCGCCCTGGTCCTGGCGCGGAAGGTCCCGGGCACCTGGGTCTGGCGCTGCCACATTGACGCCTCGCGGCCGCAGCGGCGGGTGTGGACGTTCCTCCGTCGGTTCGTAGAGCGCTACGACGCGGCCGTCTTCTCCCTGCCCAAGTTCGCCCAGCGGCTCGCCATCCCCCAGTATCTCATCTACCCGTCCATCGACCCGTTGAGCGACAAGAACCGGGAGCTGTCCGATTCGGAGGTGGCCGGCATCCTGAGCCGCCTGGGCGTCCCCCAGGACAAGCCGATCCTCCTCCAGGTCTCGCGGTTCGACCGGTTCAAGGATCCGGTGAGCGTGATCAATGCGTACCGGATGGTGAAACGACGCAACGAGTGCCGCCTGGTCCTGGCGGGCGGCGGGGCGGCGGATGACCCCGAGGGCAAGGTCGTCCTGGCAGAGGTCCGGGAGGCGGCAGGACGCGACCCGGATATCCACGTGCTGGAACTCCCCCCGGACGCTCACCTGGAGATCAATGCCCTCCAGCGGGCGGCGACTGTCGTCCTCCAGAAATCTACGCGGGAGGGATTCGGGCTCACCGTGGCCGAGGCCATGTGGAAGGGCAAGCCCGTGATCGGGGGGACGGCCGGCGGGATCACCGTGCAGATCGTGTACGACCTGACCGGCTACACGGTGAATTCCGTCGAGGGGGCGGCCTACCGGATCCGCTACCTGCTCAACAACCCGGAGGCGGCGACCCGCATCGGCCGCATCGCGCGGGAGCATGTCCGGCGGAATTTCCTCATCACGCGCCACCTGGCGGACTATCTCACGTTGCTCCACGTCTGGGCTGATGGAGGTGGGCGATGCAAGAATCCTGGACCGACACCCTGGTGACCCTGTTCCGGGAGATGGCACGGCGCCTGGCCCTGGTCGCGCCTCGGCTCCTGGCTCTCCTGACGCGGATCCTTCGCTCCGCGGACTTCGATGGCCGCTGTAGACGCTGGGGCCTCACAGCCAGCCTGGCTCGCGGCGGGATCAAGCAGCCTCCGACGGAACTGGTGGGGCGGGCCATCTTCTGGACCCTCTTCCTCGTGGCGCTCCTGATGGGGATCGAGGCACTGGAGACGCCCGCCACGGCCGGGCTGGTGGCTGTCCTCCTCCGGTTCCTGCCGAACCTCATCGTGGCGGCCCTGGTCATGGTGGCGGGGTGGGTCCTGGCCAACTTTCTGGCCCAGGCGGCCCTCATCGGCGCGGTCAATGCTCAGGTGGCCGGCGCACCCCTCATCGCCGCCGCGGTGCGCTGGCTGGTGCTGGTCTTCGCCGGGAGCGCCGCGCTTACCCAGCTTGGCATCGCCCGGGAGATGGTTCTCCTGACGTTCGGCATCGCCCTCGGGGGGACA
>JACQXP010000226.1 GCA_016208645.1 Candidatus Methylomirabilota bacterium
ATGCCCTGCGCTTCGATTTCGCCACGCACTTCGGCGATCATCCCGCCCGCGGCGGGATCCGGGTGGTGGCCAACATTCCCTACTACATCACCACACCCCTCATCCTTCGCCTCCTGCGACTCCGGGAGGTGTTCGACGCGCTGTACCTGACGGTGCAGCGAGAGGTGGCAGAGCGCATCAGCGCCGGCCCGGGGGGCAAGACCTACGGCGCCCTCACCCTGGCCTGCCAGTATCGCGCCGAGGCGCGACCGGGCCTCCGCATCCCGCGGGGCGCCTTCTACCCGGAGCCGGAGGTGGCCTCCACCCTCCTCCGGTTCGATCTGCTGGACACCCCACGCGTCGCGGTGGCGAGCGAGGCCCGGCTCTTCGCCGTGATCCGGGCAGCCTTCGGCCAGCGGCGCAAGACGCTCCGGAATGCGCTGCTGCACCACGGGTGGCCGGCGGCCGGCCTGGACGCCGCCCTGCAGGCCTGCGGCATCGCGGGAGGGCGACGGGGGGAGACCCTGACGCTGGAGGAATTCGCCCGGCTGAGCCAGGCGCTGCCGACTCGGTATACTGCCGACAGCGACAGTGAGATCCGATAGCGATCGCCAACGGCGAAAGCCGACAGGGATCGCCGACAGCCAGGGCGCACGGGGAAACGGACAGCGACTCGGATATCGCTGTCGCAAGAGAAGGGGACGCGACCGCAATGACTGAACGGTTGTTTCACACGGCCAAGGACGAAGAGATCAAGGCCGGTCAGATCACGGACGTCTACTTCCTGCGGACCCTGGAGATCCTCAAGCGACAGGGGATCACCAAGCGCGCCGTGGCCGAGGTGATCCTGAAGAGCTTCCCGCCCGGCTGGTCCTGGGGGGTGCTGGCCGGCATCGAGGAGGCGGCGGCGCTGCTCACCGGCCTGCCGGTCACGGTGCAGGCCTTCCCGGAGGGCACGCTCTTCGGCGCCATGCAGCCGGTCCTGGTGATCGAGGGCCGCTACATCGACTTCGCCCATTACGAGACGGCGCTCCTGGGGCTCCTGTGCCAGGCTTCGGGGGTGGCCACCAAGGCCGCCCGGTGCAAGAAGGCGGCGGCCGGTCACCCGGTGGTGAGCTTCGGAGCCCGGCGCATGCACCCGGCCCTGGCCCCCATGATCGAGCGCAACGCCTACCTGGGCGGCTGCGACGGGGTGGCCGTGGTGAAGAGCGCCGAGCTCATCAAGGTCGAGCCGAGCGGGACCATGCCCCATTCCCTGATCCTCATGCTCGGAGACACGGTGGTGGCGGCGAAGGCCTTTCACGAGATCGTTGACCGGGCCGTGCGCCGGGTGGTGCTGGTCGACACCTTCGGGGACGAGAAGATGGAGGCGGTGCGGGTGGCCGAGGCGCTGGGGCCGGACCTGTACGCGGTTCGACTGGATACCCCCGCCTCGCGCCGGGGGGACCTGGTGGGCATCCTGCGGGAGGTCCGCTGGGAGCTGGATCTGCGGGGCTTCCATCACGTCCGGCTCTTCGTGAGCGGCGGCCTGGACGAAGACGAGATCCTGCGCCTGAATTCCGTGGCGGACGCGTACGGCGTGGGGACCTGCATCAGCAATGCGCCCGTCCTGAACTTCTCCATGGACATCGTAGAGGTGGACGGCGTCCCGGTGGCGAAGCGAGGAAAACTCTCGGGCCGGAAGGCGGTGTATCGCTGTGCCGACTGCGGGCGCATCCGGGTGGTCCCTGTCGCGGGGCCGCGCCCCGACTGCTGCGGTGGAGGACTCACCGCCCTGCTGCAGCCCCTCGTGCAGGGCGGCCGGCTGGTCCGGTCGCTTCCGGATGTGCAGACGATCCGGCAGCAGGTCCTGGCCGCCCTCGATACGGTCTCCCTGTGACCCCCGCAATGAAAAACCGACAACCGACAACGGACGACCGACCATTGACCGGTTGTCGGTTGTCCGTTGTCAGTTTGAAATTGAAATTGTCCGTTGTCAGTTTGACATTGAGGGGCGCATGGATCCTGCGCTAGCAGCTCTGGGCGAGTTCGGCCTGATCAACCTGATCCGTCAGCGCGTGCACCAGCGCTCGCCCGGGACCATCCTCGGGATCGGGGACGATGCCGCCCTGCTTGCGCTCCCGGCGGGGGGCGGGCTCCTGGTCACCACGGATATGCTGCTGGAGGGGATCCACTTTCAGTGGCACTGGGGTCGCCCCCGGGAACTGGGCCGCAAGGCCATGGCGGTCAACGTCAGTGACATCGCCGCCATGGGAGGACGGCCCCTGCACGCCTTGCTGGGGCTGGCCATCCCCCCCGCCGGGCCCAGCCTGGCGGACCTGGAAGCCCTGTTGGCCGGCCTGGAAGAGGAGGCCGCGACCTACGGCATCACCCTGGTCGGGGGTGACACCTGCCGCTCGCAGAGCGGCCTGGTGCTGGCGGTGACGCTGCTGGGCACCCCCCCGCCGGGGCAGGCACTGCGGCGATCCGGGGCCAGGCCGGGCGACGGGCTCTGGGTGACGGGGATGCTGGGAGGAGCGGCCGCGGGCCTCCTGGCGCTGGAGCGGGGGCTGCGACCCGGTGCCCCATGGCCGGCGGACATCGCCAGGCCCGCCTGGCTCGGTGCGGCGGAGGAGGCGGCGATCCAGGCGGCCATCGCCGTGCACCTGGCGCCCGTTCCCCGGCTCGCGGCGGGGCAGGCCCTGGTCGGATGCGCCACGGCCATGATCGACGTCAGCGACGGCGTGGCCTCGGATGCCGGTCACCTGTGCGCGGAGAGCCGGGTGGCAGCCCGCATCCTGGCGGGCCGGATTCCCATCCACCCCGGGGCCGCGGCCATGGGGCGCCTCACTGGTCGAGACCCGCTGGACCTCGCCCTGCGGGGCGGGGAGGATTACGAGTTGCTCTTCACCACCCCCACCGATCCGCGACCCATCCTGGGGGAGGTCGCCCCAGGCCTGGCGGTCACCCGGATCGGCGAGGTGTCTGCGGGTCAGCCGGTCCCCAGGCTGGCCCGTGAGGACGGCCGGGAGGAGATCCTGGCCGGCGGGTTCGATCACCTTCGGGTCTCCGGATGATGCTGTCCCGGGAGCTCGCAGGGCTGGTCGTGGCCCTGTCCGACGGGGTCCGCGGTCCCCGCGCATGAGGCGAGAGGAGGAGAGGATGTCCGACGACTTTCGCATTCGCTTCCGCGCCGGACGGGCGCGGCTCAGGACGGCGCTGCAGGGCGCCGTGACTGTCCTGGCGTTCACCGAATCGGGACGCATGCGCCGGATGCGCTTGCCCACGCGCCTGCTGGTCGCTACCAGCCTCATCCTGCTGATCCTGGTGGCCGGTTCCACGGTCTCGATCCTGAGCCTCTTCCGCGGCCAGGTGGACCTGGCGCGCATGGCGTATCTCGAACGGGAGAACCGGTCCCTCACCTCGCTCCTGGAGGGGCAGGCGGAACAGCTCAGCCGGTTGAAACTGGAGGTCGCGCGGCTCAAAGAGTTCGAGGAGAACCTCCGCGTCGTCTCCGGGCTCGACTCCCAGACGACGCCGATGGTGGGGACCGGCCAGGCTCGCGGGGCCCGGCAGGAATTGCCACGGAAACGATAACGGGACGGAACGAGCGTTTGCCTCCTCCACACCCAGCGGGAAGAATGGCCGGAGGAAACCGGGACGGGGGAATGGCTCCGGGCACCCCGCGAACCGCAACCCGCATCGTCGGCCCCGGCCTCCAGGGCAAGCTGGAAGCCGAGGCCTTCTCCGGGCTGCGCGATCTCATCCTCCGGGCCGGGGGGATTGACCTCGATCTCTACAAGGAGAAGTGCGTCCTTCGCCGGATTACCGTCCGCCAGCGCGCCTGCGGGGCGCCGAGCCTGCGCGCCTACCTGAAGCTGGTGAGCAGCGATCCGGCGGAGCGAAGTCGGCTGGTCAAGGCCCTGACTATCCACGTCTCCCAGTTCTTCCGGAACCCGAGCACCTTCCGGGCGATCCAGGAGGAGATCCTCCCCAGCATCCTCACAAGAAAGCAGAGGGGCGGCGGCCGCGCCCTGCGCCTGTGGAGCGTGGGGTGTGCCCACGGGGAGGAGCCCTATTCCCTGGCCATCCTCCTGCTGGAGACGGGCGCGCAGGCCCTGCAAGACTACTCCAGCTCCATCTACGCGACCGACATCGACCCGACCAGCCTGCAGCACGCCAAGGAGGCGCGCTACCCGGAGGCCAGCCTGGTGCAGGTCCCGGCCCGCTGGCGCCAGCGGTATTTCCTCCCGGACCGGGACCGCTACGTGGTGGTCCCCGAGGTCCGTCGCCTGGTCTTTTTCAAGGGACACAATATTCTGGATCCGCTGCCCTTCGGTCGCATTGACCTGCTGGTCTGTCGGAACGTGCTGATCTACATGACGGAGGTGCTGCAGGAGCGCGTGCTCCTGGCGCTCTCCGAGGCCCTCAACCCCGGGGGCTTCCTGGTCCTGGGCAAGGTGGAGGGGCTGGCCGGCGCGGCCCGGGATTGCTTCGAGCCGGTGGACGTCGCCGAGCGGATCTACCGGAAGCCCGAGCTGCGGTCGACCCGGGCGGCGTAGCACCACCCGTCCCGGGGGGCGCGAGGGCGCTCGGAATCGGGGCTTTCTGCTTGACTTCGGTAGAGGGTCTGGGTATGGTACCTCGCACGTATCGGCCGAGAATGCTCCCGGAGGCGACGCGGCAGCACATCCGGCGGAGTCCCTGCAGGGAGGGGTAGCCATGGAATCCGCGACGACGATCGGCAAGAAACTGTACGCCGGCTTTCTCCTGGTCATCTTCGCCACGGTCGTCCTGTCCGGCCTGCTCTCCCTGGTGCTCCGGCGGTTTCTTCCCCAGGAGTACATCTTCATCATCACGGGGCTGCTGGCCATCGTGGCCGGCATGGTCCTGGCCTTCGTCATGTCCAGGAGCTTGACCACCGAGATCCGGTCCCTGGCCATGACGGCCGGTACCGTGGCGGAAGGCGACCTGACCCGGGACGTGCCGGTGAACACGTCGGACGAGGTGGGGGAACTGGCGGCGACCTTCAACCTGATGGTGGGAAGCCTGCGGGACATCGTGCGCGAGGTCAAGACGACCTCGGACGCCGTGACCAGTTCGGCCATGGCGCTGTCCGCCTCGGCCGAGGAGATGAATGCCTCCACCGAGGAAATCGCCGCCACGGTCGAGCAGATCGCCAAGGGGGCGGAGCACCAGGCCGGCCTGGTGGAGCAGACCTCCAAGGTGATGCGGGAGATGGCCAACTCCATCAACGAGATCGCGGCCCGCGCCAAGTCGGCGGCCGAGGCGGCAGCCGAGGCGGGCTATACGGCGCAGACCGGCGGCAAGTCGGCCCGCGAGGCCATGGAAAAGATGAAGGGGGTCTTCAGCATCATCGAGGGCGCCGCCGGCGGGGTGAAGGGCTTCAGCGAGAAGACCCAGCAGATCGGCACCATCGTGGACGTCATCACGAGGATCGCACAGCAGACGCACCTCCTGGCCCTGAACGCCACCATCGAGGCGGCACGGGCAGGCGAGGCGGGCCGGGGCTTCGCCGTCGTGGCCGAGGAGGTGCGGAAGCTCGCCACCGAGGCCGCCGGCTCCGCCGAGAAGATCGCGGAGATCATCAAGCAGATCCAGGCGGAGAACAGCAAGGTGGCCGGCTCCATCGAGGTGGCCACGCGGGAGATCACCTCGGGTCGCGAGGTGCTGACCTACACCGGCGATGCCCTGGAAGACATCGTGCGGGTGGTGGTGGAGGAGGTCAAGAAGGTGCAGGAGATCTCCGCCCTCACCCAGCAGCAGACCCAGGGGGCCCAGGCGTTGGTGAAGACGATCGACGAGATCGCCAAGGTGGCCGAGGACAACGCCGCCTCCACGGAGGAAGCCTCGGCGGCGACCACGGAGCAGACGGCCTCCATGGAACAGATGGCCCAGTCCGCCCAGCAGTTGAGCCGACTGGCGGACACACTCAAGACGCTGGTGGCGCGATTCAATGTCGGAGCCTGAAGGGCAGGCCCTGGCCCCCATTGACCTGGAGCGGGAATCGGATGAGGCGCCGGAAGAGCTCCGACGCCTCATTCTCTTCCAGGCCTGCGACGAGTGGTTCGGCCTCCCCATCGAGTGGGTCCGGGAGATCCAACCGCTGGAGGGGATCACGCGCGTCCCCAACGCCCCGGCCGAGATCCTGGGAATCCTGAACCTCCGGGGACGGGTTCTCACGCTGTTCGACCTGGCCGGATGCCTGGGGATCCCGCCCGGAACGCGGCCGAGCACCCACGCGATCGTCCTGGACTTTGCCGACCCGGAGCTGCTCGTCGGGTTGGTGGCGCAGCAGATCGCCCAGGTGCGAGGGGTCCCGGTCCCGGCCGTCGAACCCCCCCCTCGGGACGGAAGCCTGGGGGCCCTGGAGGGCGTCTTCGAACTGGAGGGCAAGGTGGTGGGCGTCCTGGACCTGAGCCGCGTGTTCGCGCGCGCCCTGCCGGAATGGGGGGTGGCGATGCAGACGCGGGGAGCCGAGTGACCCCGTGGCTGGCGGGACGGGAAGGGCTGTGCCCTTCAAGATCCTGATCGTGGACGACGCCATCTTCATGCGCAGCATGATCCGGGACTTGTTCTCCCGCGAGCCCTTCGTGATCGCCGGTGAGGCGGGGACCGGGGGGGAGGCGGTCCGGCTGTACCAGGAGCTCCGGCCGGACCTCACGACCATGGACATCGTCATGCCCGAGATGGACGGAATCACGGCGCTGAAGGAGATCATGCGCTTCGACCCCTCGGCCAAGGTGGTGATGTGCAGCGCGCTGGGGCAGGAGGCGCTGATCGCCGAGGCCATCGAATCCGGGGCGCGGGATTTCATCGTCAAGCCCTTCCAGCCCGGGCGCGTGCTGAAGGTGGTGCAGAGTGTGCTGGGGCTGGATGACGAGTTCCAGCCGGTGGTGCGGCCGGGGGGAGAGGCGCGGTGAAGGGGGATGAGGGCCAGCCCGTGCGCAACGGGCGTCGGCTCCCAAGGGGGTTGCCCCTGGCGCTGGCCATCGGGGCCTCCACCGGAGGCCCCCGGGCGCTCCTCACCTTGCTGGCGGATTTGCAGTTGCCCGTCCCCGCCCCCGTCTTCCTGGTGCAGCACATCCACCCGAAGTTCACCCGGATCCTCACCCGGCGACTCGGCGAGGTCTCGTCCCTGCCGATCCAGGAAGCGGAGGAGGGGGCGGTGGTCCAGCCCGGCCGGATCTACATCGCGCCGGGCGGCCGCCACCTGGTAGTGGAGCGCGGGGTGGGCGGCACCTGCCGGACGCGACTCACGGCGGACCCCCCGCGCCACGGGGTGCGTCCCTCCGTGGACGAGCTGTTCACCTCGGTGGCGGAGGCCTTTGGCCCCCGGGCCGTGGGAGTCGTCCTCACGGGCATGGGGCGGGACGGGCTGGCCGGCGCGCGCGCGCTCAAGGCCCGGGGCGGCACGGTCCTGGCCGAGGCCGAGGAGACGTGTGTGGTCTACGGGATGCCGCGGGCGCTGGCAGAGGCGGCCCTGGCGGATCGCGTGGTCCCCATCGGCGAGATGGCGGAAGCCATCCGCCAGGTGTGCCTGGGCCTCACGGCAGGCAGCGCCCCGGCGCTGCTCCCGATGTCCGAGTAGGTGACCCATGGACATGTCGAAGTACGTCAAGATGTTCGTCAGCGAGTCGCAGGAGCACCTGCAGAAGATGGACGGGCTCCTGCTGGCGCTGGAACAGAACAGCGGGGATCGGGGAGCCCTCGACACCCTGTTTCGCGAGGCCCACTCCCTCAAGGGGATGTCGGCCTCCATGGGCTACGACCAGCTCGCCAAGGTCTCCCACCGGATGGAGGACTACCTGGACCGCTTCCGCGGCGGCAAGGGGGTCCTGGAACGCCGCGGCGTGGATCTTCTGTTCGAGGGCGTGGACCTGTTGCGCCGCGCGGTGGAGGAGATCGCCGGCGGCCAGGCGCCGACGCTGGTCGCCGAGTCCTACGTGGCGAAGATGGCGTCCCTGATGGTGGCCGAACCCGCGGCCGAGGCTCCGGCGCCGTCCGACCAGGTCGAGGTGGCCGCCGCGCGCCAGCGGGCGGAGGCCCAGGGCCTCACCCTCTTCACGGTGGAGCTCCAGATCGCCTCCGACGCCCCCCTGCCCTCGGCGCGCGCCTACATCACGCTGCGGCGGACGCGGGACCTGGGAGAGTTGATCCGGTCCGCGCCGTCGGTGGACCAGGTGCAGGCCGGCGAGTTCTCGGGGAGCCTCTCGATGCTCCTTGCCACGGCCCGTTCGCCCGCCGAGGTCCAGGCCTTTCTGGCCAGCCTCCCGGACGTCGCCTCGGTCATCGTGCGACCGCTGGAGGACGGGCCGGGGGCGGATCGGCCCGGACCCGCCCCGGTCGGGCGGCAGGAGGCGCCCCGCCGGGAGGGAGGATCCGCCGATCTCCGTCCCGCTCCCTCCCCCGTCGTGTCTCCTCAGCCGGCGGTCCCCGCCCCGTCCGTCGCTCCACCCCCTGCGGCGCCGACCGGGGGACCGGCGGGACCGCAGAGTCGGGCCGCAACCATGATCCGGGTTGACACCCGCCTCCTGGACGATTTGATGGACCAGGTGGGGGAGCTGGTGACGGCCAAGGGGACGCTCCTGGAGGAAAGCCAGGCCATGCCCTCGCAGGCCCTGCGCGAGACCGTCGGACGGGTCGAGACGCTGGTGAAGGGCCTCCAGCAGCACGCCATGAAGCTGCGCATGATGCCCCTGGAGATGATCGCCGACCGCTTCCCGCGGGCCGTTCGGGACCTGGCGCGCAAGCGGGGGAAGGAGTTGAGCTTCGAGATCCTGGGCAAGGAGATCGAGCTGGACCGCGCGATCCTGGAGGAGTTGCCGGACCCGCTGCTCCACATCTTCCGGAACGCCATCGACCACGGCATCGAGGCGCCGGAGGAGCGGGTGCGAAGCGGAAAACCACCGACCGGGACGATCCGCCTGGAGGCCAGCAAGGAGCGCGAGAGCGTCATCATCCGGGTGAGCGACGATGGGCGCGGCATGGATCCCGCCGTCCTGCGCCGGGTGGCGCTGGAGCGGGGGGTGATCACCCGGGAGCAGCATGACTGCCTCCCGGACGACGCTGTGCTCTCCCTCATCACGCACCCGGGATTCAGCACCGCCAAGGAGGTCACCGATGTCTCGGGCCGCGGCGTGGGCATGGACGTGGTGAAGAACGTGATCGAGTCGCTGCGCGGGAGCCTGCTCATCGAGTCGCTCCGGGGCCAGGGGAGCACCTTCACGCTGAAGCTCCCGCTGACGCTGGCGGTGGTGGCC
>JACQXP010000227.1 GCA_016208645.1 Candidatus Methylomirabilota bacterium
TTCGGAGTTCCAGTCCACAGCAGCCCAGAGATCCAGACGTTCACATCCAGGACCACCCGCTCCTTAGCCACGCCGGCTCCGCTTTTCCCGACGCATGCGATGAACTTCGGCGGCAATCTTTGTGAGAGGCATCTCCTTCTCAGGCATTCGCCGCGCGATCTCTGAGGGCCTCAGTGATCCCAGCCGCTTGAGGACGATCATATCGCCCTCAGTCCACACCGCTAGCTGGCTGGTGCTCGGGAAAAGTCGCAAAATCTCTCTCGGAAGTTTGATTGATCCGTCGCTCTGAACCCGAACGGCTCTCATGCGTTCCCTCCACCGGGTGGTAAGGGCTCTAGGATCCTCTTTGAGCCCTTTTTTGAGTTGCCGGTTGCTGCGAAAACGCCTGGGTTTCTGGGCGTCATTTGCCCCCCAAAGGGCGCGGCGGGCTCACGGAACAGGCGCTTTCCAGTGAGGATCCCTGCCGTCTCAAGATCAACCGCAGGGGAGCCGCGTTCAATCGGGGCAGACGCTAGCGCGCAGGCGGGAGAGGTGTCAAGGCGATTCTCGTCCTCAGTTATGAACGGCGGCGACCGGGTGGCGGCGGCCAGGGGTCGGGGGATCAGTAAGTGGGTGGGCATGCTTGATTCCTTCCATTCATCGTGCTAAAAAGACCCGCCGCCGCCGGAGGGGCTTTTGTTTTTCCGCTGACGCTGGATGGACCACGACCGGGCGGGCTGATCATGGGGAAGAGGGGGGAGACGAGGAGCGAGGAGATGCCCACGTTCAGGATCGCAGTCATCCCCGGGGACGGGGTTGGCATCGAGGTGGTGGCCGAGAGGCGGAAGGTCCTGGAGCCCCTGGGGAGGCGCGACAAGAGCCTCCGCTTCCCGTTCATGACCTTCGGCTGGGGCAGCGCCTACTACAAGACGCACGGCCGGATGATGCCGGCCGATGGCCTGGACACGCTGCGGAAGTTCGACGCGATCTACCTTGGCGCAGTGGGGGATCCGAAGGTTCCGGATCATGTGACGCTCCACGGCCTGCTCCTGCCCATCCGCCGGAGCTTCGATCAGTACGCGAACCTGCGGCCCGCCGTCCTGTACCCGGGCGTCCCCACGCCCCTTCGCAACAAGGCCCCGGGCAGCATTGACATGCTGGTTGTCCGCGAGAACACCGAGGGCGAATACGCCGATGCGGGCGGTCGCGTCTACCGGGGGTTTCCGAGCGAGGTCGCCGTGCAGACCAACATCTTCACCCGGCAGGGGACCGAGCGGATCATCCGCTTCGCCTTCGAGCAGGCGCGATCCCGGCGCAAGCACCTGACCTCCGTCACCAAGTCCAACGCCATGGCGCACAGCATGGTGTTCTGGGACGACGTCTTCCAGGCGGTGGCGCGGGACTACCCCGACGTCCAGACGAGTTCCATGCTGGTAGATGCGGCGTGCATGAACTTCGTGCGCCGGCCCGAGACCTTCGACGTGGTGGTCGCCAGCAACCTGTTCGGGGATATCCTGACCGACCTCTCGGCGGCCGTAGTGGGCGGCATGGGGCTGGCCCCCGCCGCCAACCTGAACCCGACCCGCAAGTTCCCCGACCCGCAAGTTCCCCTCCATGTTCGAGCCGGTGCACGGCTCGGCCCCTGACATCGCGGGCAAGGGGGTCGTGAACCCCATCGCCGCGATCCTTACCGCCGGCATGATGCTGGACTTTCTGGGGGCGAGGCGGGCCGCGGCGCGTATCCAGAAGGCGGTGGCGGCCGTGCTGGCCGAGGGGAAGGTCCGGACGCCCGACCTGGGCGGCCGATCGAAAACCACGGAGGTCACGGCCGCGATCCTGGAACACCTCTAGCCGAAAAGACACGAACCGCCAAGACGCCAATGTCGCCAAGGATATGAAGGTTCTGCCTATCGGTTAAAGGGCGTGGATACAGGTTCATGGAGGTTTCGGGATCTCGTCCTTTTTCCCCAACTGGCCCTCCGGCCTTGGCGTTCTTGGCGCCATGGCGGTTAATGTTTTCGGCCCTGGGTCAGTTGGGAGAAGATCTGCGCTTCCGGACGAGCGGCATTTTCCCTTGCGCGCACGGTCGGGAGTGTGTTAGGTAACGAGGTCTCCCCGGTTGGCGGGTGGCGCGACGCGACCCGCCACCCGAACCCGCCCTATTTCGCGGAACGACGAGGCACACGATGAAACGACCCGAGA
>JACQXP010000228.1 GCA_016208645.1 Candidatus Methylomirabilota bacterium
GGAGTACTGGGGACCCGACAACCGGCTCACGTTGCGGCCCGCGACGGACGAGACGTTCACGATGCGGCCATACTGCTGGCGTTTCATCGCCGGCGCCACCGCCTTGCAGCAGAGGAAGGCACTCTTCAGGTTCGAGTCCACGGTCAGGTCCCAGTCCTCCTCTGTCACCTCTTCGAGGAAACGGACAAGGGTGCCGCTCCCCGCGTTGTTGACCAGGATGTCCATGCGACCGAACTGCTGGAGCGTCTCGCCCACGAGCCGCTCCACCACGGCCGCCTGGCTGACGTTTCCGGCGACGACGAGGGGCGGCTTCCCCACCGCCTGGACGGCGGTCCGCGCCGCCTCCAGGCGATCCTGACCGCGGGCATTCAGGACCACCTGCCCACCCTCGCGGGCGAAGATCAGCGCCGCGGCCCTGCCGATCCCATCCGAGGATCCCGTGACGATCGCCACCTTCCCGTCGAAGCGCATACGGCCTCCGTGGGTCCTCCGTCCCTTCGCATCCCCCGGCGCCCGCCCCCGGGGGTTCTCCGCCACAGGCGGACTGAACCCAAAATTTCACCGCCAAGGTGCTTTAGGGTTAAACTACACTGTTCGGGCTGACAGCAACTCAGGCGCCGCCCTGCCCGCGCGCCACGGCGGACCACAGGATCGCCAGCTTGGTCAACCCGCAGGAGATCCGATCGTCCTGCGCCATGGCCAGGGCCTCGTCAAAGGGAAACGCGTGGGCCTCGAGGTGCTCGTCCTGGTCGGCCGGCAGGGGATCCACCGCCAACTCGTCGGCCACAAAGATGTGGATGATCTCGTCCAGGTAGGCGTTGTTGGGCCAGAACCCTCCCAACCGCCGCAGGCGACCGGCGCGATAGCCCGCCTCTTCGCGCAGCTCGCGCTGGGCCGCCACATCCGGAGCCTCGCCGGGCAGGATCCCGCCGCCCGGCACCTCCCAGGAGAACTCCTGGGGAACGTGGCGGAACTGGCGGACCAGGATCACGCGGTCCTTCGAGGGGAAGGGCAGGA
>JACQXP010000002.1 GCA_016208645.1 Candidatus Methylomirabilota bacterium
TCCTGCTATCAAGGGGTGCGGCGCCGCCAGGCGGCCAGCCGCTTCTGGATCTCCGCCTCCAACCCGCGATCGGTGGGTCGGTAATATTTGCGGCCGCGAAGACTCTCCGGCAGGTGGTCCTGCTCCACCTGGGCGTCCGGGTAGTCGTGGGCGTACTTGTAGCCTTCGCCGTAGCCCAGGTCCTTCATCAGGGGGGTCGGGGCGTTGCGGATGTGGAGGGGGACTGGCTCGGCCGGGGCAGAGGCCACGTCGGCCTGCGCCTCGTTGAAGGCGACGTAGACGGCGTTGCTCTTCGGCGCCGTGGCCAGGTAGGCCACGCACTGGGCCAGGGCCAGTTCACCCTCCGGCGTTCCCAGGAAGTGATAGGCGTCCTTGGCTGCCACGGCCAGCGACAGGGCCGAGGGATCGGCGTTCCCGATGTCCTCCGAGGCAAAGCGGATCAGGCGCCGCGCAATGTAGAGTGGATCTTCGCCGGAGGCCAGCATCCGCGCCAGCCAGTAGAGGGCCGCGTCCGGATCGCTGCCCCGCAGGCTCTTGTGCAGCGCCGAGATCAGATTGAAATGCTCCTCCCCGGCCTTGTCGTAGAGCAGGCTCCGCCGCTGCGCCGCCTCCTGGATGGTGGGCAGACTGATGACGCCGGGCGCGGCCGACGCCTCGGCCAGGCGGGCGGACAACTCCAGCAGATTGAGGGCGGCCCGGGCATCCCCGTTGGCCCAGCGGGCGATGGCGGCCCGGGCGTCCTCGGCGACTTGCAGGGAGTTCTTCCCCAGTCCCCGGTCGGGGTCCTTGAGGGCCCGGTCCAGGATCAGGCCGATCTCGGCCTCGGACAGCGGGTGCAGGACCAGGACCTTGGCGCGGGAGAGCAGGGGCGCGATCACCTCGAAGGAGGGGTTCTCGGTCGTGGCGCCGATCAGGGTGATGGTGCCGCGTTCCACGTGGGGCAGGAACGCGTCCTGCTGCGCCTTGTTGAAGCGGTGGATCTCGTCCACGAAGAGGATGGTGCGCTGGCCCGCGCCGCGGAGCCGCCGATCGGCCTCGGCGATGACCTCTTTGATCTCCCTAATGCCCGCGGTCACCGCGGAGAAGGGAATGAACGCCGCCCGGACGTGCCCCGCGATGAGCATCGCCAGCGAGGTCTTGCCCGTGCCGGGCGGCCCCCAGAGGATCAGTGACGGGACCTCCCCCTGTTCCAGGGCGACCCGGAGGACCTTGCCCTCGGCCAGCAGGTGGGCCTGGCCGATAAACTCCTCCAGGGTCCTGGGCCGCATCCGATCGGCCAGGGGGGCCGCCTTTGACGGCGGAGCCGGCTCGCGGGGGAACAGCTCTTGGTTCATCGCGTGTTCGATGTTCGAGGTTCGATGTTCAACGTTGGACCTTGCACCTTGAACGGGGAACCGGCGCTGCCTGTCGGCAGCGCCTAGAAGCGAACCGTGGCGATGAAATCCATGCAGCGTCCGAACTGCTCGGGGGCCAGCCGGCCGGCATCTCGCAGGTGGGCCAGGACGGCGGAGATCTTGAGGGCGCTGTGCAGGGCGTATCCCTTCTCGCGCAGCCGATCGGCGCCGCCCTGCTCCCGGTCCAGGAAGATCACGAAGTCCTTGACCACCAGGCCGGCCTCCAGGAACGGCGCGGCCGCCTCGAACTTGCTGGCCCCGTCGGTGATCACGTCGTCAATCAGGACGACCACCTCACCCGGAGAAAAGGTTCCCTCGATGGCCCGGCGGGTGCCGTGATCCTTGACCTCCTTCCGGGCGTAGAGCATGGGGAGGTTTCCCGCCAGGGACACGGCCGTGGCGATGGGGAGGCCGGCATAGGGGATGCCGGCGATCCGGTCGAGGCGGAGCGGTCGCAGGATGTCCAGGATGCGCAGGGCGACGGCCTGGAGGATGGGCGGGTGCGCGATGATGCCGCGAAGGTCCACGTAGAATGGGGACAGGACCCCCGACTTCAGCCGGAACTCGCCGAACTTCAGGGCCTGGATGGCGTACAGGTCATTGACCAGCTTGCGCTCGGCATCGCTCAGCATCGGGAACCTCTCACTCGGCTCACGGCTCGCGGCTCTCGGCTCTGCCCAGACGGCACTCCTCCCCGATCCGCTGCGCCGCCTCAACCGGATCCTTCGCCGCCAGGATCGGGCGCCCCACGACCACGTAGTCCGCGCCGGCGCGGATCGCCTCGCCCGGGGTCATCACCCGGCGCTGGTCGCCCCGTTCCGCTCCGGCCGGCCGGACCCCCGGCGTCACGATCAGGAAGCCGGGGCCGCACGCCTGCCGGATGTCAGCGATCTCGTGGGGCGAGGCCACAACCCCGTCCAGCCCGGCGGCCTTGGCCTCACGCGCCAGGTGGAGTACCTGCTGACGCAGTGTCCGGACGGTCCCGAAGGTTGCCTGGAGATCTTTCTCCTCCAGGCTGGTCAGGACGGTCACGCCCAAGACGAGAGTCCGCCCGCTCACGCCAGTCGCGGACGCTGCCTTGGCGGCCGAAGCCAGCATGGCCGGTCCGCCGCTGGCATGCACGTTCAGCATCCAGACGCCCAGGCCCCTGGCGGCCGCCACCGCACCCGCCACGGTGTTGGGAATGTCGTGGAACTTCAGGTCCAGGAATACCCGCAGGCCGAGGTCGTGCATGGCGTGAACCGCGCGCGGCCCCTCGGCGGTGAAGAGCTGGCTCCCGATCTTGACTCCGGCCAGGTGGGGGGCGAGCCGCCGGGCCAGTTCCGTGGCCTCGGAGAGCGTCGGGACGTCGAGGGCGACGATCACGCGGTTGGTCGGATCAGGCATGTTCACCTCAAACTCAATGTAAAACCGACAACCGACAACCGACCACCGACATTGAACGTGGTCATCCGGAACCGATCTTGAACGTGCGGAAGCGCACGGTCGAATCCGGCAGGCAGAACTTGTCAATCTCGGACAGCTCCAGCTCGTGGATCTCGGCCGTGCCCCCCTCGACGTCGCGGAAGGCGGCCAGGGCCTCTCCGATTGCCAGACGGAACATCCCGAGGGTGGGGGCGTCGTGGAACCCCTGGACGAAGACGGCGGACCGGTTGCAGTTCACGCCCCGGAAGTGCACCGCGAGCGGAGGCAGATCGGCGATCAGGCGGCTCAGGATTTCGCCGATCGCCCGGATGTCGTCATCCACGCGCGTGTATTTGCCGTAGTCGTAGATGCCCCGGATCGTGAAGTGGAACGAGGCGGCCGGATAGGCGAAGGCCGGACCGGCGCGGAGCAGCCGGGCCTGCACGTCCAGGAGCGCCGGGTGGAGCGTCGGAGGAATCCGCGCCAAGAGCGTGAGGCAGCGGCGCTGGTCCTCTTCCATCCGGTCGAGGAACGGATCTACCTGGGCTTCGCCCCGCAAAAGCCGGGTGCGGTTCAGGCGCCACATCTCTTCGGTGAGGCGCTCCTGAGCGGCCCGGTACGGGCTGATGGGCGTGGAATCGGGTGGACGTTTGCGCATTGCTTCTCCGAAACCGCCGTAGCCTATCACGGAGCCGGAATGAGCGTCAATGAACGGCAAGAGCAACAACAGGGGCCAGGGGCCAGGGGTCGGCAGTCCAGCCCCTATCCCCCAATCCCCAACCCCCGTTCTTTCAGGCCGATGGCTACCTTTGCCAGCCGTTGACATGGGGCCGGGGGTCGGCATACAGTGACGACATGTTGCGCGTCGGGATGACCATTGTCGCCGGCATCTCGCTTACCCTGATTGCCTCGGGAGCGGCCCGCGCCGGAGATCCGGGCCGGCATGCTGCGCGCGGCCGACCTGATCCTGAACCTGGACGTGGATGCGGCGGAGACGGAATGCCAGGCCCTCTTGACGCTCTCCCAGGGCGAGGCGGCGGGCAAGTTCTGCCTCGGCCTGGTGACGCTCACCCGGGCGGAGGACAAGGACGATCCCAATCCAGACCTGGACCGCTTCCTCGCGCAGGCGGCGGACGCGGTCGCGGCCGCCGAGACGTTGGAGCGCTCCCAACCGACGGATGCGGAGGTGAAGCTGCTCCTTGGCCTCGTCCACGGGAGCAAGGCGCTGGCTGACGGCGCGCGGAAGAACTACCTGGCGGCCTTCCAGTCCCTGCGCGAGGCGCACCGGCGCTTCCAGGAGGCCCTCCAGCTCGATCCGAAGCTGGTGGACGCCTACTACGGGGTCGGGCTCTACAACTTTTCCCTGGGACGGTTGCCGGCCCTGCTGAAGCCGCTGGTCACGATCGTCCTGCCGCGGGGGGATCCCGCCCACGGCCTTCCGGAGCTGGAGCGCGTGGCGGAGCAGGGGACCTCCCTCAAGATGACGGCGCGGGTGGCCCTGCTCCGCCTGTATGCGGGCCCCGAGGAGAAATACGCCGAGGCGCTGCGGCTGGGCCGAGACCTGCTCCAGCGATACCCGGGGAACCCGGATCTCTACTTCGCCACGGCACACGCGGCGTCGGAACTTGGTCGCACGGGCGAGGCGCTGGAGATCGCGCGGCGCCTGTCGCGAAACATGGCCGAGGGTCGCCCCCACTTCACGCCGGAACTTTCGGCGAGATACAACCAGCTCATGGGCAAGATTTACATGGACTACGGCGAGTACGCCACGGCCCTCACGTTCTTCCAGCGCGCCGTCCAGGCCCCAACACCCGTGCGCTACCGTTGGGTCACCGCCTGGGCCTGGACCCGCTCGGGGATGGTCCACGACCTCCAGGGGGACCGCGAGGAGGCCGTTCGCCGCTATCGCAAGGCCCTGGCCGTGGCGGCCGAGGGCATCGCCAAGGATCTGGCCCGGCGCTACCTGGAGACACCATACCGCGGGCACGCCCGTCCCGCGTCGTAACTGAATTCCCCCGCCGTCACGAAAGGAATCATCCCGAATGCCCAAGCGATCTGCTCACCGCCACGCACCGGAGCACACCGACAAGCCGGCCTCGCGCGGGTCCGCCGGCAACCCGTGGCTGCTGCACGCGGTGGTCTTCGTCTGCGGCGCCATCCTCATGGGGCTGGAGATCGTCGGGAGCCGGATCCTGGCCCCGTACTTCGGCAACTCCATCTTCGTGTGGGGGAGCCTCATCAGCGTGGTCCTGGCGGCGCTGAGCCTGGGCTACTGGCTGGGCGGGATCGTGGCGGACCGCTGGCCGCGCCTCCACGTCCTGGGCGTCCTCATCGCCATCCCGGGGATCATGATCGCGCTCTTGCCCTTCGCCTATCCCCCGCTGAACCGGGCCATCGCCGGAAGCGATCTGGGGGCGCGACTCAGCCCCCTCGTCTCCAGTCTCGTGCTGTTCCTCGTTCCCAGTGTGTTCCTGGGGACGATCTCGCCCTTTGCCGTACGGTTGCAGGCCCGGGCGGTCGCCTCCGTCGGGACGACCGCGGGCGGGCTCTACGCCGTGTCCACCGCCGGCAGCATCGCGGGCACCCTGCTCACGGCGTTCTACCTCATCACGGTCCTGGGGGTGGGGAAGATCGTCCACGGCCTCGGCCTTACCCTGCTCCTGGTGGCCGTGGCGGTCTTCCTGGGGGGACGGCGAGTCGCGCGGGCCGCGGTGGCGTTCGTGTGCGCCGGCGCGCTGCTGTGGGCCATGGTCTGGGAGGCGCGGACGCGGGCGGCGGAGCCGGGGCTCCTCCTGGACATGGACTCCTTCTATAACCACATCCACGTGGTGGATGACGGCGGGACGCGCTACATGGACTTCGACAATCTGCGGCAGAGCGCCATGCTCCTTCAGGATCCGTGGGAGCTTCGCCTGCGTTATACCCGATTCCTGGCGCTGGCCCTGGCCTTCCAGCCCGAGCCCAAGCGGGCCTTGATCCTGGGCCTGGGCGGCGGATCCTTCCCCAAGCGGCTCTACCGGGACTTCCCCCAGATCGTGGTGGATGCGGTGGACATTGACCCCGAGGTCCTGGCCATCGCCAGGCGCTACTTCCAGGTCCCCGAGGATCCGCGAATGCGCCTGCACCCCAAGGACGGGCGCCGCTTCGTCCGGGAGACGGACGCGAAGTATGACCTGATCTTCCTGGACGCTTACAATTCCGACACGATCCCGTTCCACCTGACGACCCGCGAATTCTACCGGGAACTGGAGGCCCGGCTGGCCCCCGGCGGGATCGTGGTGTCCAACATCATCGGGAGCCTGCGGGGGCCCCAGAGCGCCTTCTTTCGGACCATGTACCGGACGCTGGCGGAGAGCTTTCCCGCGGTGCACGTGATCCCGACCTACGACGTGAGCGGGGGCTTCCCGCTCAGCGAGATCAACATCATCCTGAT
The DNA here is from genome assembly GCA_016208645.1 of Candidatus Methylomirabilota bacterium. Lineage (GTDB taxonomy): Bacteria > Methylomirabilota > Methylomirabilia > Methylomirabilales > 2-02-FULL-66-22 > 2-02-FULL-66-22. Next base: position 6,232 of record JACQXP010000002.1, read on the forward strand.
CGCCACGCAGGGCCGAACCCGCCTGACCCGGGCCGAGCTGATGGCGCGGGTGGGCCGGGTGGGCGGAAGATTGGTCCCGGCCTCGGACCTGGTGGGGTACGCCTCCCACCTGCTGGAGGTGCCCATCACGACCTCGGACGTGCCCATCCTGACGGACGACTTCGCGCCCGTGGAGAGCCTCCGGGCCTCCTGACAGGTCGGCCCCAATGCAAAATTTCAAACTGACGATGCAAAACTGACATCCGGTAGGGAGAGAAATCGCGGGAGCGGCGATCAAGCCTTGGTTGGTGCCAATTGTCGGTTGTCAGTTGTCGGTTTTTCATTTTCAATTGGCCTGGAGTGCCCATGCCGAATGAAATTTCGCGGGAGGCCTTCGCGGAATACGAGGCCCTGAACGCCAAGGTGGATGGGTTCCAGGCGCGCGTCCGCGAGCGCTATCCCGGCCAGATCGAGTGCCGCGCCGGCTGCAGCGAGTGCTGCCGGAGGATCCCGCGGCTGATCCTGTCCCCCGTCGAGGCCTTCTACCTACGGGAGCAGTTCCGGCAGCTTCCGACGGAGGAGCAGGCGCGCCTCCGGGAGGCCAGCCGGACCGCCATGCCTCCCTGTCCCATCCTCACCGACGAGGCCTGCGGGCTGCATCGGAATCGTCCCCTGCTGTGCCGGACCTACGGCTACCCGACGCTCAGCCCAGAGCTGCTGAAGATCGGCGAACCCGCCCTGAACTACTGTTACAAGAACTTCACCGGCCTCACCGGCCCCAATACCCTGGACCAGGATTGCGTCATGAACGTGGACCGGGTGACCCAGGAGCTGTGGGAGATCAATGCACGCTTCGTGAGGGCGCGGTGGGGGGTCGCCTTTGACCGGAGCATGGCCTTCACGGTCCAGGAGGTTCTGCAAGGGGTCCTGGATACATGGTCGCCCGCCGGGAGCCGCCGCGCAGCCGGCACAGGCGGCTCGGGGGGCGGAACCGCAGGAGGTTCCCGGCCATAAGCACACGGAGGGCCATCGAAAATGACCCCCAGGATCATCCGATATCAAGGCTGTTCAGATACGAATTTTGCCTTGACGGGAGGCGCAACTTCTGGTAAATAAAGCGTACCTTTTAAGCGGGCTCTGTGAAGCCCGCAAAGGAGCCTGGTTGTGCTTGCGATAACGCTGGAGAATTGCGCAAACCTCCTCGCCCGGACGGGCGAGGAGGTTTTTTTATGCCCGGAGGTCGTATGAGCCAGCGCCGCGAGAAGGCCCAGATATTGGACGCGGCGGCGATCGCCCGCGCCATCACCCGTATCGCGCACGAAATCGTTGAGCGAAATAACGGCGTGCAGGACGTCGTCCTGGTCGGCCTGCGGAGCCGCGGGGTGGACCTGGCACACCGGATCGCGGTGAAGCTGGAGGAGATCGAAGGGACCAAGGTCCCCGTGGGGGCGCTGGACATTACCTTGTACCGGGACGATCTGGGCAAGGCAGAGACCCAGCCTGTCGTCCGGCGAACTGAGATCCCGTTCTCGATCATTGACAAGAAGGTGGTCCTGGTGGACGACGTGCTGTACACCGGTCGCTCGTGCCGGGCGGCCATGGACGCGCTGATGGACCTGGGGCGGCCGCGGTTGCTCCAACTCGCCGTGCTGGTAGACCGCGGCCACCGGGAGTTGCCGATCCGGGCGGACTACGTGGGGAAAAACGTGCCGACCTCGCACCAGGAGAAGGTGCAGGTGCTGCTGACCGAGGAGGACGGCGTGGACCGGGTCGTGATCATGGAAGCCACAGGAGCCTGAGTGAAGGACCTCTGACACCTGTCTCCTTCGTCAGAGTTGGTGGCCTTAGACATCATGCGGAGAAAGGCAATCTATCGGATGCCCGCGCAAAAGCGATTGCTCGCAAAGGAACAGCTTCGCCTGAAGTATGGAAGTACACGCCCGAACACGGAGGCGCCAGCGACGGCTGTCGATCCTACGAGCCTTGGCCACCGTGCGATTGATGTAGGTCTTCCGCTGGCGTCGTTGCACGAGCTGTCGAAGGTAGAGAGCTACAATAAGAACCACTACCGGCCCAGCGCCTACCTGCACAAGTGGTGGGCACGCAGGCTCGGCTCTGTGTTTCGGACGATCCTGCTTGGAACCTTCTGTCCGACGAGTGAGGACCTCTGGCGCAGGTACTATGAGGGCGCGCGCTTTTCGGATCGCATCGTACTGGACCCCTTCATGGGAGGGGGGACCACCATCCATGAATCCTTGCGGCTCGGCTGCAAGGTGGTCGGCGTGGACTACAACCCCGTCGCCTGGTGGGCGGTCCGTTCTTCGATCACCTTGCCTGACCTGGAGCTGCTCGAAGAGGGGTTCCTGCAACTGAAAGAGAGGGCATCTGCCCTTCTCCTGTCCCACTACGCGACCCGATGCCCGGACTGTGGGTCTGACGGACAGGCGGCCTTTGTCCTCTGGGTCCGCAAGGCCAAGTGCGAGCGCTGCAGCAACGTCGTTCGGCTCCACGAGTCATACGTTCTGCGAACCGAGGGAGAGCTGAAGACCGTCGTATGCCCAAGTTGCGGGCTCCTCTTTGAGAGCAGAGCATCAGCGACTGCCAAGTGTTCAGATTGCGGTCGCCGCGTCGAACTCAGGAAGCCAGGGGCTGGTAACGGGAGGTATGCATGCCCTGAGTGTTCTCACCTGCAGCGGGTCCCTCGAGGGACACCGAGTGGCAAGGCGTACGATCAGTACGAGATGTTCGCCGTTCGCTACGTGTGTCCCCGGCACGGGGAAGGATTCAAGAAGCCAGACACTGGTGACCTGAACGCGTATCAGATGGCGGTCAAGAGCTTCGAGTCGGCGAGAGATTCGCTTCCGACTCCGGATCAGGCAATTCCCGATGGGTGGAAGACCGGAGACTTGCTTGCCCACGGTTACGTCACGTGGCGAGACCTGTTCAATCCGCGCCAGCTTCTCTGCGCGGGCACCCTGCTTCGAGAGATTCTTTCCCTTCCCGATCGAAGGGTCAGGGAATCGTTCGTAACCCTGTTCTCCGCATGCCTTGAATTTAACAACATGTTGTGTACGTACAAGGGGGGAAATGCGAGACGTCCGGGAGCGGTTCGGCACATCTTCTCCCACCATGCATTCATTTTCCCTTACGAGATGCTGGAAAACAATTTCTGGGGGACTGGATCTCATTCCGGAACGTTCACCCACCTCTATGGGTCTCGAATGCAGCGTGCCAAGGAATATTGCCTTCAACCTCAGGAAAGACAGGTAAAGGAGGGCCGAACGGTCGGCACCGTTTCCCTGCCGGGCGAGCGAATTGAGGGCAGCCTGGCGAAGGACTTTACAGAATTGGCGAATGGGGAAAAGAACGCATTGCTTCTCTGTGGGAACAGCGAGCAGGTTCCGATTCCGGACAAGTCTGTGGACGCCGTGATTACCGACCCACCCTACTCGGACAATGTCCAGTACGGGGAGCTGTCTGACTTCTTCTACGTCTGGCAAAGGCTTGCGTTGAAGGAATTCTACCCGGAGTTCAGCCCGATTCTGGTTCCCAAGGACCGGGAGATCGTCAAGAACCCAAAGCAGGGCAAGGACGGTTCCTTCTACGAGAGGGGGCTCCGCAGAGTGTTTTCGGAGTGTCAGCGAGTCCTCAGAGACGATGGTTTGCTCGTCTTCACGTTCCACCACAAGGCCTTTGAGGCATGGGTCAATGTTCTCCGTGCGGTCCTTGACGCAGGTTTCTTTGTTAGCTCAGCTTATCCCGTCCATTCCGAAATGCCGCTGTCGGTTCATATACATAACTACGAGTCGATGTCCTATGACGCGATACTCGTCTGTCGGAAGAGGGGTCAGCCGGTCGAAAAGTCCTGGACGGATGTGCAAGCAGAGATAAGGCGAAGTGCCAAGAGAATCCTCGGAACGCTGGAGGCGTCCGGCTTGAATCTTCCTCCACTCGACGCTTATGTTGTTGTTCTCGGAAAGTGCCTGGCCTGCTATTCAACTCATTACCCTGAAGTCTTTGAGGTGCACAACGGGAAGCGAAAAGTTTCAATTGAGGAAGCACTACGAGGAGCCGAGGATATTGTGATCCAACTGCTTCAGCCGCCGAAGTCCGTACGCCTTAGAGATAAGACCCCCACGTATGGTCGGGGGAAGAAGCGAAAGTCACGAACAGGTTAGCGCAAACCAAGGGCTTTGCCTTGCCTTCGGGTGGACATGTCAGAGAATTTGCTCCCTGGACCTCACAAGGATATCTCTGAACTCTTTGGCTACCCTGCCAGGGATCGTTCTCCTGATGTAATGCGGCTGCGGAGGCTGCGTATATGCCCGTTCCTCAGAGACAAGTGTACCAAGGTAGATCACAGGGGTAATAGAACCGGTGTATGCAGCGTTTTCAACCCGAACGAGGGTGTTGAGACCATTATCTGCCCCAACCGGCTTTACTTCGACAACTACCGGGTTCTTCGGGAGGTCATTGAGGACGCCTTCGGCCCAGACTTCACCCTGATCCGCCCGGAGGAAGTGGGAACGGCCGCGCACGACGGAAAGAAGGTAGTGGCCTTGGGCCATAATTTCGGAAGAGAAGTGAGAGTTCCTTTACCCGTCAGCTCTGCGCGGAAACGAACTGGGTTCTTCTACACTGATTGGGTGCTCGCACAGATCACGGGAGCGGGAGACCTAGGAAATTACGTCGGCGTGGAAGTGCAAAGCATCGATATCACGGGGGCGAGTTCGAGCGTCACATCAGGCAGGCCCTGGGGCTCTGAGAGAACTCGGGGAGGTTGACATGGCCGTGGGTTTGAAGCGCAAGGACCTGCTGGGGACCCGGGATCTCTCGCCGGAGGAGATCGGCCTGATCCTGGATACGGCGACCTCCATGAAGGAGATCGCCTCCCGGGACATCAAGAAGGTGCCCACGCTTCGCGGCAAGACGATCATCAACCTGTTCTACGAGCCCAGCACGCGCACCCGGACGTCCTTCGAGATCGCCGGGAAGTGGATGAGCGCCGACGTCATCAACATCTCCACGGGCAGCAGCAGCGTGGTGAAGGGGGAGACCCTGAAGGACACGGGGCTGACCCTGCAGGCGATGCACCCGGACGTCGTGGTGATCCGCCACGCGGCGGCCGGGGCGCCGCAGATCCTGGCCGGCCTCCTGAAGGCCTCCGTGATCAACGCCGGCGACGGGGCGCACGAGCACCCGACCCAGGCCCTGCTGGACCTGTTCACGATTCGGGAGAAGCGGGGGACACTTTCGGGGCTGAAGGCGGCCATCGTGGGCGATATCCTGCACAGCCGCGTGGCCCGCTCCAACATCTTCGCCATGCGGAAGATGGGGATGCAGGTCCGGGTCTGCGGCCCGGCCACCATGCTGCCGCGGTACATGGATCGGCTGGGCGTAGAGGTCTTCCACCGGATCGAGCCGGCCATCGCCGACATGGACATCATCATGATGCTGCGCATTCAACTGGAGCGGCAGGGGGGAGGGCTGTTCCCGACGCTCCGGGAGTACTCGAAGCTGTTCGGGCTGAACCTGGACCGGCTCAAGGCGGCCAAGCAGGACGTCCTGATCATGCACCCGGGTCCCATCAACCGCGGCGTGGAGATCTCGCCCGAGGTGGCCGACGGGCCTTACTCGCTGATCCTGAACCAGGTGGAAAACGGCGTGGCGGTCCGCATGGCCGTGCTGTACCTGCTGGCCGGAGGGCAGACGACGACCAATTAAGCGTGGTTCAAGGTGCGAGGTTCGAGGTGCTGCCGTTGAGAAACCTTGAACGTCGAACATTGCACCGGGAACGGCGCATGGAGGACGAATGCGCATCCTGATCGAAGGCGGGCGGGTGATTGACCCGGCGAACAAGGTGGATGCCGTGCTGGACCTATGGATCGAGGACGGGCGGATCGCCGCCCTCGGCCCGCAGCCCCCGGGCAGGAACGCCCCGCCCCCCGATCGTGTCCTGGATGCGCGGGGAAAGGTGGTCTGCCCGGGCTTCGTGGATCTCCACGTTCACCTCCGGGAGCCGGGGCGCGAGGACAAGGAGACCATCGCCACCGGGACGCGCGCGGCTGCTTCCGGTGGGGGCCATCACCAAGGGCCAGCAGGGGGAAGAGCTGGCGGAGATCGGCGAGCTGGTCCGGGCGGGATGCCTGGCCATCTCCGACGACGGCAAGCCGGTCATGAACGCCGAGATCATGCGCCGGGCTCTGGAGTACGCCGGGATGTTCAGCATCCCGGTCATTCAGCACGCCGAGGACCTGCACATGACCGGAAAGGGGGTCATGCACGAGGGCCTGGTGAGCACGGACCTGGGGCTCGGGGGGATCCCGGCGGCATCCGAGGCGGTCATCGTCGCCCGCGACATCCTCCTGGCGGAGCTGACGGGAAGCCACCTCCACGTGGCCCACGTCAGCACGGCCGAGGCGATCCGCCTGATCCGCGAGGCGAAGGCCAAGGGGCTGCACGTGACCTGCGAGGCGACCCCCCACCACTTTGCCGTCACCGACGAGGCCGTGCGCAGCTTCAGCACCAACGCCAAGATGAGCCCGCCGCTCCGCTCGTCCCGTCACGTGGAGGCGATCAAGGCAGGGCTCACGGATGGGACGATTGATGCCATCGCCACGGATCACGCCCCCCACACGGTTCAGGAGAAGGAGCAGGAATTCGACTACGCCCCCAACGGGATTATCGGGCTGGAGACGGCCTTCGGCCTGGCCATGACGGTGCTGGTGGAGGGGGAGGTGTTGACCCTGAACCAGGCGATCGCCCGCCTGACCTCTGAGCCGGCCCGCATCTTCAACCTGCCCAAGGGGACGCTATCGGTGGGGGCCGACGCCGACGTGACGATCCTGGACCCGACCCGGGAATGGGTCGTGGACGTGCGGAAGTTCGCGTCCAAGAGCCGGAACTCCCCCTTCCACGGCTGGAAGCTGCGGGGCGAGGTCCTGGCCACCATCGTGGGGGGCAAGGTGGTCTGGGAACTGGAAGGATGATTAGTCGCTTATGGCTGAGATTGTTGCTTTGTTGGCAAAGAAAGGGCTTATCCCGGAATGTCGAATATCGAATTGGGAATATCGAATGACGAAGGGGGAGCGCAGGCAACCCGGGAACAGCGGATGGTTCGAAATTCGTCATTCGCTGTTCGACATTCGATATTTTCTTGAAGACTCGTACTGTTTGCTTCCGGCTAGGCCGGGTTGCGTCTCAGGTTTGAGGGGATTGGCATGAAGAAGGCCGTGTTGGCCCTGGCCGACGGCACGGTGTTCGAGGGGATCTCCTTTGGCGCGGAAGGGGAGGCCGTCGGCGAGGTCGTGTTCAATACGTGTATGAGCGGGTACCAGGAGATCCTGACCGATCCGTCCTACAAGGGCCAGATCGTCACGATGACCTATCCGCTCATCGGCAACTACGGGGTGAATCCGGAGGACGTCGAGTCGCACCGCCCCTTCGTGGAAGGCTTCGTCGTCAAGGAGGGGAGCGTCCTGCCCAGCAACTGGCGGGCGCGAAAGTCGCTGGAAGACTACCTCCGGGAATACGGCATCGCCGGCATCCAGGGGATTGACACCCGCGCCCTGACCCGGCACATCCGCGACCACGGCGCCCAGGAGGGGGTCATCTCGACGGTGGACGACGATCCGAAGAGCCTGGTGGCCAAGGCCAAGGCCTCGCCCGGCCTGATCGGGCGCGACCTGGTGAAGGAGGTCTGCTGCGAGGCGCCGTTCACCTGGAGCCGGGGGACGTGGGACTGGCCGTACGGGTACACAGAGCCGAGAGCCGAGAGCCGAGAGCCGAGAGGAGAAACCGAGAGGACGCAGTTGAACCTTTTCGGTTCTCGGCTCGCAAGTCGCGGCTCTCGACTCTTCAAAGTGGTGGCCTACGACTGCGGCATCAAGTGGAACATCCTGCGGCAACTGGTGAGTGCGGGCTGCGACGTGACGATCGTCCCGGCCTCGACGACGGCAGAGCAGGCGCTCAGCCTGAACCCGGACGGCATCTTCCTCTCCAACGGGCCGGGGGACCCCGAAGGCGTGCCGTACCTGATCGAGGCGGTCCGCGAACTCATCGGCAAGAAGCCGATCTTCGGCATCTGCCTGGGCCACCAGATCATCGGACTGGCCCTGGGCGGCCGGACCTACAAGCTGAAGTTCGGTCACCACGGCGGGAACCAGCCGGTCAAGGACCTGACGACGGGCAAGGTGGAGATCACCTCGCAGAACCACGGGTTCGCCGTGGACATGGAGTCGTTCACGACCGACCCCCAGATCCGGGTCTTCGGCGACCCCGAGGACACCGTCCTGACCCATGTGAACCTCAACGACAACACCTGCGAGGGGTTGATGCACCGGCGCCTGCCCCTCTTCTCGGTCCAGTACCACCCCGAGGCCTCCCCCGGCCCCCATGACGCCAACTACCTCTTCCAGCGGTTCGTGGACATGATGGAGCGGGACCGGCGGGTGGCGGGTAGCGCCCCGCGCATTCAGTTCGCGAAGGAAGGCTAGGGTGCCGGATCAGGGCGAGCGAGCACCACCGAGAGGGGACTCCGGGCAGGTGTCGTTCAGTGCCTCCGGGGTGGACCTGACGCTCATCCGCCGGTACCTGGCCATGACCCCGACGGAGCGGCTGCGGGCTTGGTACAGCGCGGCACGACTGGCC
>JACQXP010000298.1 GCA_016208645.1 Candidatus Methylomirabilota bacterium
AACCGGTGGACCGGCTTGGCGATGATGGCGTAAACGGTCCGGCGTTCGATCTCCTTGGAGACCAGGCCGATCCCCAGGAAGATGGCGATGAAGGTGCCAAAGAGGCTGCTGCTGGCCCGCCCCAGGTCCTTGACGATCTTGCCCTCCTGGCCGATCGAGAGCGAGGCCAGGATCGCCGAGGCGGCGATCAGCAGGAGGGCGAAGGCGAGGACCGAGTAGAGGATCCGGTCCCGCACGGCCTCCCGGAAGGTGTTGAGCGCGATGGCCTGGATCTTCATGGGGTGTTCCCCTCGACCTCTCGCAGGAAGTGGTCTTCCAGCGTCAGCCGCTGCGGCGCCACCCCCACCACGCGGGCCCCCGCCTCCACGGCCGCCCGCAGGGCCTGATCCGCCCGCTCCTGGTCCGGCAGCCGCACCAGAACGCCGTCCGGCTGATACAGCAGAGGCGCCTGGGAGAGGTCCCGGAGGACGATCGCCAGGTCGGAGGAGACGCGATTCAGGATCAGCTCGACGGACTCGGTCCGGGCCTTGAGGATCTCGTCCAGGCGCCCGACGCCCCGCAGACGTCCGCCGACCAGGATCCCCACCCGGTCGCAGAGGACCTCCACGTCCGGAAGGATGTGCGAGCTGAAGAAGATCGTCCGTCCCTCGGCCTTGAGGTCCAGGATGATGTCCCGCATGGCCTTCCGACCGAGGGGGTCCAGGCCGGACATCGGCTCATCCAGGATCACCAGGCTCGGGTCGTTGATCAGGGCCTGGGCCAGCCCGAGCCGCTGGAGCATCCCCTTGGAATATTTCCGGAGCTGGCGGTCGGCCGCCTCCTCCAGGGCGGTCAGGTGGAGCAAGCGGGCGATGCGGTCGCGCCGCACACCCGTGGGGAGGCGGAACAGCCGGCCGCACAGGTCGAGGAATTCGCGCCCGGTGAGGTAATCGTAGAAGTACGGTGTCTCGGGGAGGAAGCCGATCTGCTGCTTGGCGGCGACCAGCGTCACGTCCTGGCCCAGCAGGCGCGCCGAGCCGGTCGTGGGCAGGATCAGGCCGGTCAAGAGCTTCAAGGTGGTCGTCTTCCCGGCCCCGTTGGGGCCGAGGTAGCCGAAGATCTCTCCCCGGTGGACCGTCAGGTTCAGGTCGTGCAGGACCCGCGTGCGGCGGCGCCAGAACCCCACGCGGAAATCCTTGCACAATCCCTCGATTTCGATGACCGGGTCCATCTCTCCCTCGCCTGCCTGCATTAGACACACCCGGTGCGCAGGCCGTCAAGGGCTTTTGCA
>JACQXP010000299.1 GCA_016208645.1 Candidatus Methylomirabilota bacterium
CGGCCGCCCACTGGGCCGCCGGGTCCACCAGGTGGTAGAAGAAGTTCCGATAGCGGAGCCGGCTGGGGATCTGGGCCAGCAGCATGGAGACCCGGTCCTCGGCCGGGGGCCGGAGGGGGATGAATTTCTCGATCAGCTCGACCATCGCGTATCAGCCTTCAGCCGTCAGCCGTCTAGCCATCAGCCATTCCACATGGCTGACCGCTGATAGCTGACAGTTGAGCGCTCCCACTTGTTCAGGCCTTCCGGCGCTGCTGGGTCAAGGCCCGGATCCGCAGGCGGAGCGCGTTCAGCCGGATGAAGCCGGTGGCGTCCTCTTGCTGGTATACCTGCTCCGCCTCGAAGGTGGCGAACTCGGGGTCGTAGAGAGACACCGGGGACTTGCGGCCCACCACGTCGCAGTTGCCCTTGTAGAGCTTGAGGCGGGCGGTCCCCGTCACGTTCTTCTGCGATTCGTCAATCGTTGTTCGCAACAGCTCCATCTCCGGCGAGTACCAGTAGCCGTAGTAGACCAGCTCCGCGAAGCGCGGGACGAGCGAATCCCTGAGGTGCATCACCTCGCGGTCCATGGTGATGGACTCCACCGCCCGGTGCGCCGCCTGGAGGATCGTGCCGCCCGGGGTCTCGTACACGCCGCGCGACTTCATCCCCACGTAGCGGTTCTCCACCATGTCCACCCGGCCGATCCCGTTGTCGCCTCCGATCCGGTTGAGATGCGCCAAGAGCGCCGCCGGGCTCATCCGGACCCCGTCCACCGCCACGGGGATGCCCCGCTCGAACTCGATCTCCACGTAGGTGGGCCGGTTGGGGGCCAGCTCGGGCGAGACCGACAGGACGTACATCTTCTCCGGCGGCTCGGCCCACGGGTCCTCCAGGATGCCGCCCTCGAAGCTGATGTGGAACAGATTCCGGTCGCTACTGTAGGGGCGCTCGGCCGTGACCGGGGTGGGGATGCCGTGCTGCTTGGCGTACTCCACCAGGTCCGTGCGCGAGCGGAAATTCCACTCGCGCCACGGCGCGATGATCCGGATGTTGGGATCGAAGGTGTAGTAGGTCAGCTCGAACCGGACCTGGTCGTTCCCCTTGCCGGTGGCCCCGTGGGAGACGGCATCCGCGCCTTCTTTTCTCACGACCGCCATCTGGCCCTTGGCGATGAGGGGCCGCGCCATGGAGGTTCCCAGTAGGTACCGCCCCTCGTACAGGGCGTTCGCCTTGAGGCAGGGGAAGACGAAGTCTCGGACGAACTCCTCCTTCAGATCCTCCACGTAGCACTTGCTGGCGCCGGTCTTGACGGCCTTCTCGCGGACCGGCTCCACCTCTTCCCCCTGGCCGATGTCCGCCACGAAGGCCACGACCTCGCAGTGGTACGTCTCGATCAGCCATCGCAGGATGACCGACGTGTCCAGCCCGCCCGAGTACGCCAGAAC
>JACQXP010000300.1 GCA_016208645.1 Candidatus Methylomirabilota bacterium
GCGTTCTCGATCGCGACGGCGGCCTGCGCGCTGAAGGCCATCAGGAGCGTGAGGTCCGCCTCTCCGAACGTCGCCGGCTCTCCGTGGGCCCCGCCTAGCCGGCCGTACACCCCCAGCGTTCCCCGCACGCTTCCCTGGTGGACCAGCGGCGCGCACAGGGCCGGCGCTCCCTCGCTGCCCGCCAGGGCGGCGAAGCGGGCGTCCTGCCGGAGGTCGGGCAGCAGGATCGGCGCGGCCTCGCGCCGAACGGCTTCCGCCACCGGACCGTCGGCCGCGGCGCAGGGGGCCCCCCCGTCCGCGTCGAAGCGAGAGGCCACGCGCAGCTCACCCGTCTCGCTGTCAGCCAGCCGCAGGAGGGCGGTGCCCGCCCGGAGGGTCGTGGCTGCCGTGCGGGCAATCAACTCCGAGAGTCGGCCCAGGTCCAGCGTGGCGCTGATGGCGCGCCACGCGTCGTAGAGGAGCGACAACTCCTCCAGGCGCTGCTCGGCCGGCGTGTGGGGAAACATTGTAACAGGCCCTCGGGGGTCCCTCCGGCCGGTGCCGGAGGATCGCGGTGGACCGCAGGAACTTCGCCGCATCCTCCGGCGGGGTGGGCCGTCCGCCGGAGGCGCGCATCAGACTTTCGCATCCCGCAGGAACTTCGCCGCATCCTCCGGCGGGGTGGGATTGATGTAAAATCCGCTCCCCCACTCGAACCCGGCCACGCGCGTGAGCTTGGGCAACACCTCGATGTGCCAGTGGTAGTGGCGCCCATCGGTCTCGCGCAGCGGGGAGTTGTGGATCATGAGGTTATACGGCGGGTTCGTCAGGACCTTCTCGATCCGGAGCAGAAGCTCCCGCGTGATCTTCGACAGGCTCACGTACTCGTGCTTCTGCGCGTCCTCGAAGAAGGGATCGTGGGCCCTGGGCAGGATCCAGGTCTCGAAGGGGAAGCGGGCGGCGAAGGGGGCGAGGGCCACGAAGTCCTCGTTCTCGCTGATCAGCCGAACGCCCTGGTTCACCTCCTGCCGGATGATGTCGCAGAAGACGCAGCGCTCCTTGTAGTTGTAGTACTCCTTGGCGCCCTCCAGCTCCTCATGCACCCGCTTGGGGATGATGGGAGTGGCAATGAGCTGGGAGTGGGGATGCTCCAGGGAGGCGCCGGCCGCCTCGCCGTGGTTCTTGAAGACCAGGATGTAGCGGAAGCGCTGGTCCTTTTTCAGGTCCAGGATCCGGTCGCGGAAGGCCCAGAGAACGTCCTCCACCCTCCGCTCCGACATGCTGGCCAACGTCTCGCCGTGCTCCGGCGTCTCGATGACCACCTCGTGGGCGCCGATCCCGTTCATCTTGTCGTACATCCCGTCGCCCTGGCGGTTCCCCTCCCCCTCGATCTGGAGGGCCGGGAACTTGTTCGGCACGACGCGGACGTGCCAGCCCGACCCGTTGGGCGCCCCCCCGCCGGTGCGGTAGGCCAGGACCTCGGGCGGGGTCTTGTTCTCGTTCCCCGGGCAGAACGGGCAGAAGCCGGTGCGCTTCCGCTCCGGCTCGGCGCCGAAGTCGGAGGGCCGCTTCCCCCGCTCGGTCGCGATGATCACCCAGCGCGAGGTGACCGGATCCTTTCGCAGTTCAGGCATGCAATGCTCCTCCCATTTCCACTCGCAACGACGCACCGAAAGGTAGATGAGCGTCCCCGGAAAGTCAAGACCGGCGACCCCGCCCTGGCGGGGCGTCCCTGCCGCGGGAGGACGGGGGGGACGGCCGCTCCCCCCACGCTATTTCAGGGTGCGATGCGGGTGCTTCCGTCCGGGCGGGCCGAAACCAGGCGTGACGAGCGCGCCGAGCAGTCCCACGATCGCCGTCTGCAGCGGCAGGCTGCCCCCGTCCACCGTGGGGGCGCGCCGCCCGGTGATGCCGTCCACCGCTCCGGCCCGCACCATGCGCCGGAGCATGCGGGCCTCGCTTCGGGGCTGGTGCAGCAGGCCGGGATGGCCGAGGCGGGCCGCCATGGCCGCGGCGACGCCGTAGGCCCCCCAGTTCGAGCTGAAGGCCACCACGGGGATCTCGGCGCGGATGACGCAGGCGATGCTGCCCCTGCAGGGACAGGCGCATCGCCCCGCCCGCGGCAGGAGGCCGCCCAGCCCGATCTCGTTCCCCCGATCCCCGATCCCGACGGTCAAGGCCCCCGCCCGCCGGGCCAGGGGGAAGAGCCGATCCGTCCGCGCCTGCGTGGCCGTCACGTCCTGCCCCAGCATATTGTGGATCACGCCCTTCGCGTTCGGTCCAAGCTTCTCCACGCTCACCAGGGCGGACGGTTGCAGTCCCCTCCAGAGGCGGCCAGCCTCGACGGTGGCGGCCTGCGGATCGCAGGGGAACGCCAGAACCGTGAGGTCGGCGCGCCAGCGGGCCCGGTCCCCCTCGGAGGCGGCCAGCGCGTCGGCGGCCCCCTCCAGGACAGGGACGGCGGAGGACTCGGTCACCAGGACGACGCGGACCCTTCGGCCCAGGATCAGCGCCCGGGCCAGGGCCACGGCCCCTGCGGGTCCGTCCGTCTCGCCCCGGGGGATGCCGGGAGCCACCAGCCCGGTCGTCAGGAGCAACCGGTCTCCCGCCCGCACCCGGCGCAGGAGCCGGTCGGCCGCCCCATCGGCCAACGGGTGCCCCGCCTGCTGCCGCGCCGCCCGGTACAGCCGCGGGAGGCCGCCCGGCGACACGGCCCCGGATCCCATGCCGTTCAGGGGGGGGTCGAGGGTGATCAGGCGATCCAGAAGCTCGGCGAGGCCGGATGCGGCCGGCAGGCGGTGCCCCCGGCTCATCGGACCGTGAGGGGGGCCCGGAGGCGATTGCTGGTATTGCCCTTCTTGGTGACGACGTACAGTTCGAGGAAGCGCACCCCCTCAGCCGACCAGCGCAGGGGCACCTCCACCGTCCCGGCCACCTGCCCGGCGTACTCCCGCAGGTCAACCGGGATGGCCTGGAGGCTCTGGTAGAACTGGAACTGGCTGATCCCGCGCTCGACGATGAACGCCTCCTGGATGTCGGCCGACCCCACCTCGAAGTAGAAGCTCATCTGGGTGGTCTCCCCGGCCTTGATGACATCCGGTTCGAACCGCAGGTTGGCGATTCGCGGCACTCCCGGGCCGGGCGGGGTCGGGGACCGCAGCACCGAGGGGCCGCAGGAGCAGAGCAGCCCCAGCCCCAGGGCGAGGGTGAGGACGCGCGCGCCGTGAACGGGAGAGCATCTCATGGCAATCCTCTCTACGGATAGATCCCCCGAAGTTTCGTGGCCCGGGCCACGCGGCTCACCGCCTCCATCAGGGCCGCCGTCCGGAGGTCCACTCCCTCCTGTCGCGCCAATCCCAGCGTCCGGCGGAACGCGCCCATAAGTATATCACGCAGCCGCGAATTTACCTCGTCTTCTTTCCAGAAGAAGAACTGGAGATCCTGCACCCACTCGAAATACGAGACGATCACACCGCCGGCGTTGGCCAGGATGTCCGGCACGATGAAGATCCCCCGGTCCCGCAACAGGCGATCCGCCTCCCCGGTCGTCGGACCGTTGGCCCCTTCCACGATCAGGCGGGCCTGGACGGCCCGCGCGTTCCCCGCCGTGAGCTGTCCCCCCAGGGCCGCCGGGACCAGGATCTCGCAGGAGAGCTCGAGCAACTCCTCGTTGGTGATCACCTCGCCCTCCGGGTATTCCCGGACCGCCTTGCCCGCCCGGACCAGCGCCTGAAGCGCCCGGATGTCCAGCCCCTCCGGGTTGGTGATGCCGCCGTGGACGTCGCTCACCGCCACCACCCGGCAGCCCATCCCGGACAAGAGGTCGGCCGCCACCGACCCGACGTTGCCGAACCCCTGCACGACCACCCGCGCCCCCGAGAGGGGCAAACCGAGGTGGGCCATGGCCTCCGCCGTGGTGTAGGCGACGCCGCGTCCCGTGGCCTCGACCCGGCCCAGGGACCCTCCCAGGAGCACCGGCTTGCTGGTCACGACGCCCGGCACCGTGGCCCCCCGCTGCATGCTGTAGGTGTCCATGATCCAGGCCATGATCTGTTCGTTGGTCCCCATGTCCGGCGCCGGGATGTCCCGGTCCGGCCCGATGCACAGGAAGATCTCGGAGGCGTAGCGGCGCGTCAGCCGCTCCAGCTCGCGGGACGAGAGCTTCAACGGATCGCACCGGACACCCCCCTTGGCTCCCCCGTACGGGAGGCTCATGAGGGCACACTTCCACGTCATGAGCATGGCCAGGGCCGTGACCTCGTCCAGGTCCACGTCGGGGTGATACCGGATGCCTCCCTTGCTGGGGCCCAGCGTCATGCTGTGCTGCACCCGGTATCCCGTGAAGATCTCCAATTCGTCCGAGTCCGTCCGGATCGGGACCGAGACGATGAGGGATCGCTTCGGGTGGCGGAGGTGCTGGTGGATCGGCGGATCCAGGCCCAGCCGCTCCGCGACCGCGTCCAGCCGCTCGAGTTCCGTCGCCATGATACTCATCCCTCACCTCCGCGAACCCGGCCCCCCGCATCCGCGGCGGGTTCGATCGTCACCAGGAGGCCGCCCGCGCCGACGACATCCCCCTCCCGTACGTGGATTGCCGCGATGCGGCCGGCCAGGGGAGCCACGACGGAGTGCTCCATCTTCATCGCCATGAGCACGACCAGCGGCTGCCCCGCCACGATCGCGTCCCCCGGGCTGCCCAGGACCTTCACCACCTGCGCCGGCAGCGGGCTGGCCACGGCGGCGGCGCCCCTCGGTTGCACGCGGCTGGGAACGGCCCGCGGCGCCGCGCCCACCGCGGCCAGCGGGATCTCGCCCGGAACTTCTCCCAGTTCCGCGCCGTAGGTCCACCTCTCGGCAGTGACGAGGCGCGCGGGAAGGGCCGCCAGGGCCGCCTCGATCTCGCGGGCAATGGCCCGGGCCTCCTTCACGGAGATCGCCCGGAAGCGGAGCGCGTCCCCCGGCCGCGACTGGGCGACCAGGGGGATATCCACCCCGATGACCGTGGCGATCTTGGGGTAGCCGCCGGTGGTCTGCCGGTCCGCCAGCAGGATGATCGGCTTGCCGTCGCCCGGGACCTGGACCCCTCCCGGTGGGATCCAATCCGAGATGATGTCCGCCGAGTCTCGGTGCGCTATCACGGGGCCATCCAGCCGGCAGCCCATTCGATCCGCGTGGGGGCTGACCCGGTAGACGGCATCCAGGAACGTGTGACGTCCCGCCTGGCTGAAGGCGTCCTCCTGCGGCCCCAGGACCACGCGCACCGTTGCCTCCGACTCGTGGTGCGGACGCCACTCGCCCTGAACTTCTCGCCTGCAGAGGCTGGTCAGGGAGCCGTCGGGCGCGCCGACCCGCAGGACGTCACCGGCCGCGAGCGCGCGGCCGTGAAATCCCCCGAAGCCGGCGACCAGGCAGGTGGACCGGCTGCCGAGCAGGACCGGCACGTCAATGCCGCCCGCAACCGCCAGGTACGCCCGAAGGCCGCGGCTACAGGTCCGGACGTCCAGCACCTGCCCCGCCCGGACAAGGAGCGATTGGTAGCAGGGAACGGGCTTCCCGTCCAGGTCCGCGTCCACCTCGGCCCCGGTCAACGCCACGACCGCGTCGGCCAGGAATCGGAGTTGCGGGCCCAGCGCCGTGATCTCCATCCCCGCGGCGCCCTGGGCATTCCCGACCAGGATGTTTCCCACGCGCAGGGCGATCTCGTCCACCGCGCCGCTCGCCGGAACGCCGAACTTCTGGTATCCGATCCGCCCCCGGTCCTGCACCGTGGTCAGCAGTCCGGGGCGCAGCACTTCTATCAAGTCTTGAGAGCCGAGG
Source organism: Candidatus Methylomirabilota bacterium (assembly GCA_016208645.1). Classification (GTDB taxonomy): domain Bacteria; phylum Methylomirabilota; class Methylomirabilia; order Methylomirabilales; family 2-02-FULL-66-22; genus 2-02-FULL-66-22. The sequence continues at coordinate 5,797 of JACQXP010000300.1, forward strand.
CTTGAGAGCCGAGTACCGCCTTGATCAATCTCGTTCGTCCCTACGCTCTCGGCGCCCGGCTCGCCACCCTCGGCGCTCGGCTCGCGGCTCGCGGCTCGCGGCTCTCGGCTCCCCGCGGTCCGGTCTCGGCTCTCGGCTCTCGGCTCGCGGCTCGCCGAGAGGTATTCCGTTTCCGTGATCGGCACGAACTGCACCGTGTCCCCGGGCAGGATCGGCACGGGGACCTCGCGCGCGGGATCGAACAGCGTGAGGTGGGTCCGCCCGATGATCCGCCAGCCGCCGGGTGATTCGACGGGATAGATGCCGGTCTGGCTGCCGCCGATGCCCACGGAACCCTTCGGCACCTTGAGCCGCGGCGACTGGAGCCGCGGCGTGTGCAGACGCTCCGGCAGGCCGCCGAGGTACGTGTAGCCCGGCGTGAAGCCGATCATGAACACGTGATATGTCGGTTGGCTGTGCAGGCGGATCGCCTCGGCCTCGCCGAGGCCGGCGTGCTCCGCGACGAAGGGCAGGTCCGGGCCGTAGATCCCCCCGTACACTGTCGGGATCCGGACCAGCTTGGGTGCCGGCAGGACCCGGGGGTCAATGCGAGTCGCCACCTCCCGGACCCGCTGCTCGACCTCGTCGAAGGAGATGCTCAGCGGGTCATACTCCAGGCCAATGGACCGGTAGGTGGGCACGATCTCCACCAGGCCCGGGATGGGCAGAGCCGCCAGGGCAAAGGCCAGCGCGCGGACCTGGTCGTTGATCTCCAGGCTGACCTCGTTGCCGATCTCGACCACGAGTCCCCGCTCCCCGGCCGGCAGGAATCGCAGTCCCCCCGGCTGCATGCCGGGGGTTCCCCCCAGGACCTTCACCGCACGAACTCCCCCATCGGCCTGGGCGTGATCCCGGCCGCCTCCAGGCGCTCCCGCACGCGCCGGGCGATGGCGCCCGCCCCCGGGGTATCCCCGTGCAGGCAGATCGTATCCGCCTCGATGCGGATGGCTTTCCCCGTGATGGCCTTCAGCGTGCCCCGGGTGAAATCCAGGGCCCGCTCGGCCACCGCATCCGGGTCGGTGATCAGCGATCCCGCGATCTTCCGGGAGACCAGGGTCCCGTCCTCGTTGTAGGCGCGGTCGCCGAAGGCCTCGCGCGCCACGCGCAGCCCGACCTCCGTCCCCGCCCGGACCAGCTCCGAGCCTGGCAACCCGACGAGGATGAGATCCCCGCCGGCGTCGGCCACGCCCTCGGCGATCCCCAGGCTCAACTCCCGATCCCCGACCGCGGCGTTGTAGATGGCCCCGTGCGGCTTCACGTGCTGGAGCCGCACCCCCAGGGCCTCGGCGAACGCGCGCAGGGCGCCGATCTGGTAGAGGACGTAGTCTCGCGCCTCCTCCCGGGTGATCTGCATGATCCGGCGTCCGAAGCCCAGGAGGTCGGGATAGCTCGGATGCGCCCCCACCCGCACGCCCAGCCCCTTGGCCCGCTGCAGCGTCCGGCGCATGACCTGCGGGTCGCCCCCGTGCCAGCCGCAGGCCACGTTCGCCGAGGTCACCCAGCGCAGCACCTCCTCGTCCGCGCCGATGGTGTAGGCACCGAAGGATTCCCCCATGTCGGAGTTCAGATCGATCATCATGTGATCACTCCAAGGTCATGCGGCCGCTGCCCCGACCCCCCGGCTTGAGGCCGGGGGCGACCTTTCGGTCGGGGGTCAGATGCCCAGGTAGACCTTTCGCACCAGATCCGACTCGAGTACTTCCTTGGCCGCCCCCGACACGACCATCCGGCCGCTCTCCAGGACGTACCCGCGATGCGAGATGCCCAGGGCCAGTTGCACGTTCTGCTCGATGAACAGCACGCTGACGCCGGCGGCGTGGATCTGCGTGATGATCTTCAGGATCTCCGTGACCACCAGGGGCGAAAGGCCCAGGAACGGCTCGTCAATCATCAGGAACTTCGGCCGCGACATGAGGCCCCGGCCGATGGCCAGCATCTGCTGCTCGCCCCCGCTGAGGCTCTGGGCCAGTTGGTGGCGCCGCTCCCGCAGGATGGGGAACAGGCTGAAGACCCAGGCCAGGCTCTCCTCCCGCCTCGGGCGGGCCCGATCCTGGTAGCCGCCCAGGAGGAGGTTCTTCTCGACCGTCAGGTAGGGGAAGACGCGTCGCCGTTCCAGGACGTGCGAGACCCCGCGGGTCACGATCTCGTGCGTGGGCAGCCCGTCGATCCGTTCCCCGCAGAACTCGACGCGGCCCGCCAGGGGCCTCACCAGGCCGGAGACGGCATTGATGATGGTGCTCTTGCCGGCGCCGTTCGGCCCGAGGAGGCACACCACCTCTCCCGGGTGAACCTCCAGCGAGACGCCCCAGAGGACCTGGAAGTCCCCGTACGTCACCTCGAGATCCTGCACGCGAAGCACGCTACCTCCGTCCCTAAGTGCTGCGCTCCGCAAGTTCGGTCACGTTCGTTCTCGCCTCCGCTCCCCTCAACCTCACCTTCTCCCCTCGGGGGAGAAGGAAGGGATGAGGGGCCGGAGAGGACATGCGACCATTCCGCAAGAATACGTTAGTGAACGTATGAACCGGAGCACTAAGCGTTCCCCCGCGACGACTCGCCCGAAGGCAGCCGCTCGCCCGAGGGCACGACGAAGGCATCCCCCAGATACGCCTCGATGAGCCGCCGCTCCTTCACCACCTCGGAGGGGGGACCGTCGGCGATGACCTCCCCCAGGTGCAACGCCAGGATCCGGTCGGAGATGGACATGATGACCCGCATGTTGTGCTCGATGACCACCAGGGTCAGGCCCTGCCCCCGCAGGTGGCCGATGAGCTGCACCAGGGTCGGGATGGTTCGCTGGTCCACGCCCCCCGTCACCTCGTCCAGGAGCAAGAGGCGCGGGCGGGTGGCCATGGCCCGGGCCAGCTCCAGGCGCTTTCGCTGGCCCGTGCTCAGGTCTCGGGCGTGGCTGTCCCGCTTGTCTGCCAGCTCCACGAACTCCAGATAGGAGAGCGCCTCGCGCCGGGCCGCGGAGGGAACCGCCTGGTGCTGCATGGCGGCGACCATGACGTTCTCCAGGACCGTCATGGCATGAAACGGGCGGAGCTTCTGGAAGGTCCGCCCGACCCCCAGCCGGTTCACCTGATCCGGCCGGCGGCCCACGAGGCGGTGGCCGTCAAACCGGACCTCACCCGCCTCCGGCCGGTAGTAGCCCGTGATCACGTCAAAGAGGGTGCTCTTGCCGGCCCCGTTGGGACCGATGAGCCCCACGATCTCCCCCTGCTCTACGGCGAAGCTGATGTCGTGGTTCGCCACCAGGCCTCCGAACCGCTTGGTGATTCCTTCTACCGTGAGCAGGGCCATCAGGGCCTCCCCCGGCGCCCGAGGAGGCCCACGAGCCCCGCCGGCTGGAAGACCGCCACGAGCGTCAGGAGCGCGCCGTAGATGAGGAGATCCACGGCCCGCCCGGTCCCGCCGAACTGGATGCGGGTGAACTCCGACAGCGGGATCAGGAGTGCCGCCCCCACCAGCGGCCCCCACAGCGTCCCCACGCCTCCCACCACCGCCAGGAGGCAGATGAGGATGGACAGGGACAGCGGCAGGACGCTGTCCGGGTCCAGGTAGAGGACGTACTGGGCGTAAAAGCTCCCGCCGGCCGAGACGAACGCCGCCGAGACGGCCATGGCGATCAGCTTGTACCGGGTGATGGGGATCCCCACGCTTTGGGCGGCCTCGGGATCCTCCCGGATCGCCCGGAAGTAGTAGCCCAGGCGCGTCCGCTCGATCCGCCAGCTCACCAGCAGGCACAGGATCAAGAGGGCCAGCACGATGTAGTAGTACGGGTACTTGCTGGTGTGGAACTGAAAGGCCAGGAGGGAATCCTTCTGGAAGGGCAGGGTGAGGCCGCGGGCGCCCCCGATGAAGTCCCAGTTGATGGCCAGGGTCTGGATGATCTCGCCGATGGCGATGGTGGCGATGGCGAAGTAGTGCCCGCGCAGCCTGAAGCAGGGATAGCCGATCGCCATGGAGAGCGCCACTGCTACCGGGATCCCCGCCCCGAGACCCACCCAGGGATTCCAGCCCCATCGCATCTGAAGCACACTGGAGGCATACGCGCCCGTCCCGAAGAAGACGGCGTGCCCCAGGGAGATCTGCCCGCAATAGCCGGCCAGGATGTTCCAGGCCTGGGCCAGCATGGCGTAGAGGAACACCCGAATCACGAGGTCGCGGTGATAGGGAAGCCGATCCACCCAGGGGAAGGCCAGGGCCGCCAGGCAGAGCAGGAGCAGCAGGACCCCCGCCAGGCGCCTCCGGGCGGCCGGCGCCGCCACCCCACCCGTCGCCATCAGAACTTCCCGAAGAGGCCCTGCGGCCGCAGGAGGACCACCACCAGAGAGAGCACGAAGACGGCGACGTACTTGAAGGCCGGGGCGATGAGCAGGCCGCCCAGGACCTCGATCACGCCGATGATCACCCCCGCCACCAGCGACCCCGGAATGCTTCCGAAGCCGCCCAGGGCCACCGTGACATACGCGATGAGGGCGAAGAGGCTGCCCACGTGCGGAAACACGTAGAAGAAGTTCGCCAGGAAGGCCCCCGCGATCCCCACGCAGGCGGCGCCGATCCCCCACCCGAGGGCGAACATCCGCTCCGTGTTGATCCCCATCAGCTCCGCCGCCTGGCGATCCTGCGCCGTCGCCTCCAGGGCCACGCCCGTCTCCGTCCGGGTGATGAACCAGTACAGCGCCCCGAAGGCCACCAGGCAGGCGACGCTGGCCACCGCCTGGGGGAGCCCGACCGAGACCCCCAGCATTCGCACCGGCCCCTGTACCCAGGCCCGGCTGACCTGGCGGAAATCGGGCGTCCAGAGAAACTGCGCCCCCGCCCGCAGGAAGATGGCCAGACCGAAGGTGGCGAAGATCTGGGCCAGCATGGGCCCGCCCAGGATGCGCCGGATGATCCCCCGGTAGGTGAGCCAGCCGACCAGGAACAGCACCCCCGCGGAGAGCGGCACGCTCACGAGGGGATCCAGCGCGAACAGGGCGTATGCCCAGAAGGTCGTGTACATGGCGAGCATCAGGAACTCGCCGTGGGCGAAGTTCACGATCTCCATCAGGCCGAAGATCAGGCTCAGGCCCGCGGCGATGAGCGCGTACACGAACCCCATCAGGATCCCGCTCAGGATCCCCTGAACCAGGACATCGGGCGGCGGGATGATGAGCATAGACGTGAAATGGGGGCGGGACCGCAACGCTGCGGGTTCCCGCCCCCCTGTTCTCTCTGTGCCTGAGTTCTCTCTGTGCCTGAGGCGGCCGGGTTTCCCCCGGCGGAGAATCCGTTAGCGCCGTTGCGACCAGGCGGGAAGGGGATACATCGGTTCCTTCGAGGCCAGCTCGAAGGGATAGACGGTGTGGTAGCTGCCGCCCTGGAGCTGCTGAAGGATGGCCCGCACCCCGGCGTTCTGTCCCTTCTCGTCGAACTTCACCCCGGTCCAAGGCATGATGAGCTGGTCGGCCGGGATATTGGTCTCCCGCAGGGCCTTCTGGATCGCCCCGGGATCGGTCGAACGCGCCCGATTGATGGCGTCCGCCAGCGTCAGGAAGCCCGTCAAGGCGCGGGCCGGCACGTCGCTGATGTCGCGGCCGCCGCTCAGCTTCTTGAACATGTCGTTGATCACCGGGATGAGCGGCTTCTTGGCCGCCAGGTCCAGGGCGAACGGCGCGCGGGTGATGGCCCCCTCCGCCTCCTTGCCCATTTCGGCCACGAACTTGGGATCGGTGTACCCCGCGTTCTGGGCGATGATCACCTTCGGATTGTAGTCCAGGTTCCTGGCTGTCCGGGTCAGGAGGATCGCATCCGAGGTGTAGAGGCTGGGAAGCACGACGTCGGCATTCGCCGTCTTCAGGCGCCCGATCTCGGCGTCCAGGCTGGTCGTCCCCGTCCGGAAGGGGATCTTGGCGACCACCTCGTACCCATACTTCTTCGCCAGCTCGTCCTGCACCTTGGCGCTATCCGCGCCGAACTGGGTGTCCTCGTTCAGGATGGCGACGCTCTTGAACTTGATCCCCCGCTTCTTCTCGAAGTCCCGCATGAAGTCGAACATCGCCACGCTGAAGTGGCCGTCGTGGGGACTGGTCCGGAAGAACCACTTGAAGCCGCGCTCCGTGAGGGCCGGGGACGAGGACTCGGCGTTGAGGAAGGGGATCCCCATCCGCTCGGCCACCTGGCTGGCCGTGTTGGTCACGCTGGAGAAGTAGGCGCCGAACAGGGCGTGCACCTTCTCCTGGGTAATCAGGCGCTCCGCCTCTGCCAGGCCGATGTCCGGCTTGCCCTGGTGGTCCACCACTACGATGCGGACCTTGGCCCCGCCCAGGTTGGGCAGCCCCGCCCCTCGGCCCAGCGGCAGGTTGATGTTCATGTCGGTGTTGATGATGTCCAGCGCCACCTTCAGGGCATTGACCGAGTCGATCCCGACCTGGGCCACGGGCCCGGTCATGGGATACAGGACACCGATGATGACCTCTTTGGTCTGGGCCGCGGGACGGCTGACCAGGCCCAGGATCGCCCCGACCGCCACGACCGACGCCAGCAGTCCTCTGCACCACGCTCGCCTGCGCATGATCCCTCCCCCTTTCCGATTTCACCACACAGGAACCGGCGCGGCGAATCGCCTCGCCCGGTCCCCCCTTTCCACGGTCCCTCCAAGGCTCGTTCCCGCCAGCAACGGGAATTCTCGGCTCTCGGCTCTCGGCTCTTGGCTCTCCATTCCCGCGAGTGGGGGGGATTCTACCTGGGGCCCAACTCCCCGTCAAGGAATGTGCCTGTACTATCCCCCGCCGAACCAACGATCACCCCATGAATCCAGAAAACAGCCCACCCCGCTGGTCTTCCCTGGTCAGCTGGCTTCGCGAAGGCGTCGGGTGCTTAGAAGACTGCGAGCGATTCGTCCCGCATATCCGTGACGAA
>JACQXP010000301.1 GCA_016208645.1 Candidatus Methylomirabilota bacterium
AGGAGGCAAGGAAGCTCGTACAGGTAATCTATGCGTTGAGCAATAAACCAGCATTCAAGAAGGATTTTGACCTGCGCCGCCAGTTACAGGCGGCGGCAGTCTCGAGCATGGGGAACATCGCCGAAGCACACGGCCGGTTCTCATTCGAGGAGAAGCGGAAGTTTTATGAGATCGCTCACGGGTCGGTCGAGGAGGTACAGAGCCATCTCTATGTGGCACTGGACCAAGCCTACATCTCCAAGGAGGAATTTCAGGAGGCTTATGACTGTGCCGGGGTGGTAGGAAAACTCGTCAAGGGCTCCGTCGATAACCTCAACAAGCAGATCAGCTCTCGCCGACGCGACCGGGGTAAAGGTCGCTGACGTCCAAAGCCGGCAACTCTCCCCATACCCTCGTACATTCGTACCTTCGTACGCCCTTTACCGAACATGGCTTTTCCTCGGATCATTGTCTTTGGGTATCACGACATCGGCGTGGCGTGCCTGCAGGAGCTGCTGGACCAGCGGGCGAACATCGTGGCGGTGGTGACCCACCGCGACGATCCGGGGGAGACGATCTGGTTCGGGTCGGTGGCGGAACTGGCGGCCGCCCACGGGATCCCCGTGGAGACCCCGGATGACCCGAACACGCTGGCGTTCGTCGAAGAGGCGCGATGCCTTCGGCCTGACCTGATCTTCTCGTTCTACTACCGCTGCCTCCTCTCGCCGGCCATCCTGGCCATCCCGTCCCTCGGGGCCATCAATCTGCATGGCTCCCTGCTGCCCAAGTACCGGGGGCGCGCGCCGCCGCACTGGGTGCTGGTGCACGGGGAGCGGACGACGGGGGTCACCCTGCATTACATGGATGCCCGGGCGGACCACGGGGACATCGTCGCGCAGAAGGCGGTGCCCATTGCGGTCGAGGATACGGCCCTCACCCTGTCGCGGAAACTCACGGCGGCGACCCGCGCCCTCTTGGCGGAGACCTATCCCCTGATCGTGGCGGGTCGGGCGCCGCGGATCCCTCAGGACCATTCGGCGGCCACCATCTTCGGGCGCCGGACGGCGGCTGACGGCCTGATCGAGTGGTCCCGTCCCGCCTGGGAGATTTACAACCTGATCCGCGCGGTCACCCGGCCCTTCCCGGGGGCCTTCACGTTCTGGGCGGACCGGCGGATCTTCCTGTGGTCCGCGCGGCCGCCCGGGAGCCGGTCCTCCCCCGCACCAGCGGGGACCGTCCTGGGGATCGGGGGGGGCGGGACGCTGGAGGTGGCGACGGGGGATGGGGTTCTGGAGGTGATCGGGATTCAGCCGGACGGTGGACTGGAAACAGATGGAGCTGCTTTCTTCAATACGATGGTGAGGACGTCGGGAGATAGTCGACCGAGGTTTGGCTAGAACTGAACCACTGTACGAATGTACGAGAGTACGAATGTGCGCTCGGCACACTCGTGCTC
>JACQXP010000302.1 GCA_016208645.1 Candidatus Methylomirabilota bacterium
AACTGGCGACTGGCGACTGGCGACTGGAGCCGAGTGGCTGGAGATCGCCGTCGCGGACACGGGGCCGGGCATCCCCCCCGAAGACCACGAGCGGATCTTCCTGGAGTTCCAGCAGGCCCAGACAACCGGGGAAGCCGGCAAGCCGGAAGGGACCGGATTGGGCCTGGCCCTGGCCAAGAAGTTCGTGGAGCTGCATGGGGGACGGATCTGGGTGCGGAGCGACGTCGGACGTGGTAGCATCTTCACATTCACCCTCCCGATGCGCGGCATCCCGAGCCCGGCGATCCCCCACACGGTTTGACGGTCCTGAGCCGGAGAGGAGTGCGGCCAGTGGCGACACGCAAGCGCACCGCGACAAAGCCTCGGACGGCCCGGTCCCCGGTCGGATCGGGACGGCGGCTCCCCTCCACGCGGGGAACCACGTCCCGCGCGTATCCTTCCTGGCTCCAGGAGCTCATCGGCCTCCTGCGATCCATGCCGTTCTTCGAGGGCGTCCCGACGACCAGGCTGGCGCAGATTGCCCGCCAGATGAGGCGCCGACGCCTCTCCAGAGGGACCGCGATCTTCCGGCAGGGGGATCCGGCGCGGGAGTTCTGCCTCCTGACATCCGGCCGGCTGGAGGTCACCGTCCAGGGGGGCGATCCTGAGAGTCCCCCGGTGGGCGTCATCGAGGCTCCAAGCTGGTTCGGGGAACTGGCGATCGTGACGCGCCAGCCGCGCACCGCAACCCTGACCGCCTTGTGTGACAGCGAGGTCTGGACCCTCTCCCGCAGGCGATTTGAGGCGGTGTTCGCCCGCCACCCGGAGATGGCCCGGAACCTCCTCCGCACGCTCTGCGAGCGGATCCAGCGGAAGGACCAGGACTTCCTCGGCCAGTCCGCCCTGGCGATCGAGCGCGCCCGGCTCCTCAGCGATCTGCGGGAGCGCAACGAGGAATTAGCGGCCCTGACCGAGGTGGCCCGCGCGCTCAGCGCCTCCCTGGACCTGGACCAGACCCTCCAGACCATCAGCACCCATGCCGCCCAGCTCACGAAATCCGACTCCGCCAGCATTTTTCTCTACGCTGAGGAACGAGACGCCTTCGAGGTCCGCGCCTCCTACAATACGCCCGAGGAATACCTCCTCGAGGCCGAGGAGCGCCGCATCCTGGGCCCCCGGAACGCCGGCGATGAATCGGTGCGAAGCCGCTCCCTGATCTCCCGGGCGGTGGTCGAGCGGAGCGCGGTCCAGGTCCCGGACTTGGCGGCCACCACGGAGTATCCGAGCCGGGATCTCCTGCTCCGCTGGGGATATCAATCCGTCCTCGCCGTCCCCCTCCTCCACGGGGAGCGGGTCATCGGGGCCATGAATGTCCGGCGGACGCGAGCGGGGGAATTCTCCGCGCGGGAGGTCGAGCTGGTGACGACTTTCGCCCGCCAGTCGGCCGTGGCCATCGAGAACGCCCGTCTCTTCCGGGAGATCCAGGACACGGCGCGGCAATTGGAAGAGGTGTCCCGGCACAAGTCCCAGTTCCTGGCCAGCATGTCCCACGAACTGCGCACCCCGCTCAACGCCATCATCGGCTTCTCCGAGGTCCTGCTGGACCCCAACCTGGGCGATCTGCCCGCGGAGGAGCAGCGGGAGTTCCTGACCAATATCCTGACCTCCGGCAAGCACCTCCTCCGCCTCATCAACGACGTCCTGGATCTCAGTAAGATCGAGGCGGGGAAGATGGAGCTGCACCCGGAGGCGGTCAGCCTGGCCGACACGGTCGAGGGGGTCCTGGGCACGGTGAAGCCCCTGGCGACGAAGAAGCAGGTCCGGGTGAGCAGCACCCTCGACCCCGACCTGCCCCCGGCCTGGGCGGACCCGCCTCGGCTGAAGCAGATCCTGTACAACCTCCTCAGCAACGCGATCAAATTCACCCCGGCGGGCGGGCAGGTGACGGTCACGGCCCGCCAGGTGCCCGGTCTCCCGTCGCCGGTCTCCCGTCCCGAGCCGGAAAGGGCGACTGGGGACCGGGGACCGGAGACTGGGGCCGAGTGGCTGGAAGTCAGCGTGGCGGACACGGGGATCGGCATCCCCGAGAAGGACCTGGACCGCATCTTCGAGGAGTTCGAGCAAGTCGCCGACCCCACCCGCCCCCGGCAGGAGGGGACGGGCCTCGGCCTGGCCCTGGTGAAGAAGCTCGTCAGAATGCACGGCGGAACCGTCCAGGTCGCCTCCACGCCCGGGAGGGGGAGCACGTTCGCGTTTACGGTCCCCACCGCCGACCTGTGATCAGGCCGGGAGGGATGGGCAGATGCACCGGCAACATGTCGTGGACCAAGGAGGCGTGGGATGGGCGCCAAACGGATTTTGCTGATTGAAGACAACGCGATCAATCGCCGGCTGGCGCAGTTCCTGCTGAAGTCGCAGGGCTACGAGGTCTGGGAGGTGGGGAGTGCGACGGAGGCTTTTACCTCGCTGAAGGAGAAGCGGCCGGACCTGATCCTCATGGACATCCAGTTGCCGGGGATGGACGGCCTGACGGCGACCAGGCACCTGAAGGCCGACCCCGTGACCCGCGACATTCCGGTGCTGGCGGTCACCTCGTATGCCATGAAGGGGGACGATGCCAAGGCCTTCGAGGCGGGCTGCTCCGGCTACGTGACGAAGCCGATCGACAAGACGCTCTTCCTGGAGGCGGTGGCCAAGGCCCTCAAGGACTAGGAGGGGAAATAGGCCCCAAGGACATCCGACGCGAACGCTGGGATCCCGGGACGCCAAGTTCTATCCATTGCCCCTCCCCTCACCCACCCCCTCTCCCCCGCCGGGGAGAGGGCAAGGGAGAGGGGCGCGCAGGCGCGAGAATGTATCGAGAGTCAATGCGCTTGTATGAGCGTAGTCGAATGGTTCTCTTCGCACTTTGGCGGTGCGGCGAGATGGCTCACGAGGATGGTTTCAGCTCGTCGAGGGAAAACGCGGACGTGGGATCGGCCAGGTATCGCTGGGCCGCCTCCGCCGACACGTGAGTCTTGAGGAGGTCGTGGATGACCCGGCGCTGCTCCTGGACCTCGGTGGTCAGCGCCCGGATGCGCAGGAGCGACCGGGCCCGCGTGAGGAGCTCCAGCTTGTTGATGGGCTTGGTCAGGATGTCGTCCCCGCCGACGTCCAGGGCCTTCATGTGGTCTTCCATCTCGTGGAGGGCGGTCAGGAAGACGATGGGGGTCTGGCGGGTCTCCGGGGCGGCGCGAAGGCGCTGGCAGACCTCGAAGCCGGTGAGGTCGGGCATCATGATATCCAGCAGGATGAGGTCAGGCTGTTCGGCCGCCGCGACCGCCAGGCCATCCGTGCCGCAGGTGGCGGTCACGACCGCATACCCCGCCCCCTTGAGCAAGGCACGGACCAGCTTGATGTTGGCCTCCGTATCATCCACCACGAGGACTTTCG
>JACQXP010000265.1 GCA_016208645.1 Candidatus Methylomirabilota bacterium
GGTCGGAAACGGTGGTGGATGCGCTGGGGCGGACGGCGGTCGAGAGGCGGTCCGGCTATCCCGAAAGCGGGGCGCCCAGCGTGGTGGAGACAACGCGGGAATACTACACGGGCGACGGGCCGGCGAAGGGCAAGTTGTGGAAGGTCACGCACGACGGGGCGGCCGCGACGATCTATGAGTACGACGCCTACGGAGAGGATCACCGGACGGGGCTGGACGCCGACGGCGATGGGCTCCTGAACAACGCTTCGATCGACCGGATCACCGAGGCGCGGAGCGCCTACTTGCTCGAGGCGGGGGCGTGGTGGCGGGTCACGACGAATGAGGTCTACAACCACGACGGCGTGGATGCCAAAGTGACGGCCAGCACGCAGAAGGAGTGGCTGAGCGGGGCGACCGGCGTTGTGGGGGTAGTGACGGCGCTGACTGAGTCACTGGACGCGTACGGCAACGCGACCCGGGCGGTGGTGACGGTGGACGCGGCGAGCAAAACGGTCACACGGCGCGTGGACTATCCGGATAGCGAGCGCGACCCGGACGGGGACGAAGTGGCCGTGATCCCCGCCATGGCCGGCGGGAGCCTGACCTTCACCGAGGAGCAGATCCGCCGCTACAGCCGGCACATCATCCTCCCCGAGGTGGGGGGAATGGGCCAGCGGAAGCTGCTCAACAGCAAGGTCCTGCTGATCGGCGCGGGGGGTCTGGGGTCCCCGGCGGCGCTCTATCTGGCGGCGGCCGGCGTCGGGACCCTGGGGATCGTGGACTTCGACGAGGTGGACCTCAGCAATCTCCAGCGGCAGATCCTCCATCACGTCCACGACGTCGGGCGGCCGAAGGTCCAATCCGCGGTGGAGACGATCGCCGACCTGAACCCGGACGTGAAGGTGATCCCCTACCAGCAGGCGCTGAGTTCGGAGAACGTCAAGCAGATCTTCGCCGACTACGACGTCATCCTGAACGGTTGCGACAACTTCCCCACCCGGTACCTGGTGAACGACGCGTGCGTCTTCCTGAACAAGCCCATGGTGGACGGCAGCATCTTCAAGTTCGAGGGTCAGGTCACCGTGTTCGTACCCGGACACGGGTGCTACCGCTGCCTGTACCCGGCGCCGCCCCCCCCGGGTCTCGTGCCGAGCTGTTCGGAGGCAGGGGTCTTCGGGGTTCTGTGCGGCGTGGTGGCCTCCATCCAGGGGATCGAGACGCTCAAGCTGCTCCTGGGGCTGGGCGAGTTGCTGGTCGGGCGCCTGCTGTTCTTCGACGCCCTGGGCATGGAGTTCCGGCAGGTGAAGATCCGCCGGGACCCCGCTTGTCCGGTGTGTGGGGATCACCCCACGATCACGGATCTCATTGACTACCACGAGTTCTGTGGGGTCCCCCCGACGGCACGCCTCAGCTAACGGCAAGTGCGTTCGGATGTTCGACCGTTCGGTAGTTCGGGTGTTCTCATCGGACGGGAACGACCGAACAACCGAAGTGCCGAACTGTCGGATGGTCTAGCAGGATGCGGGAAAACCCCTTTTTGCCCAGGCTGCTCAAAAAGGTCCAGATGCAAGGCGGCGCGCGATGCGCGATGCGAGGCGTACTTAGTCCGTACGTCGCAGCGCCGCGCGAGCGCGCCAACGCCGCAGATGGGCCTTTTTCAGCAGCCTGCTAGAGTGCGTAGGCTGGGGATCCTGGTCCGCACGAGGTGATGTTCCGTCCCGGGGGGTGGGCATGGCAATTTCCATGGAAGTTCCCCAGATCTTCCGGAAGCACACGAATGGGTCCCGGATGCTCAGGGTCGAGGGGGCCACGGTCCGCGAGGCATTGCAGCGCCTGGATCGCGACTATCCCGGCCTGAAGCAACAGCTTCTGGGGGACGACGGGGAACTGCATCGCTTCGTGAACGTCTACCTCAACGAAGAGGATATCCGCTACATCCGGCATCTGGAGACGCCCCTCCAGGAGGGAGACAGGTTGTCGATCCTCCCCGCCGTGGCGGGGGGGCGCCCCTTGCCCAGCGTCCCCGCCGTGGCCTGGGGGCGGCCCGCAGGTAGCGGGCACGCTCATCACGGACAGACAGGGGCGGGAGCGAGTGCATGAAAGCCGCCGGGATCCTGGACGCCATCGGGAAGACGCCGCTGGTGGAGCTGCATCGGATCAGCCCGAAGCCGACGGTGCGGATCTTCGCCAAGCTGGAGGGGAACAACCCGACCGGCAGCCTGAAGGACCGCATCGCCAAGTACATGGTGGAGGCGGCGGAGCGGAGCGGTGCCCTCACCCGGGACAAGATCCTCCTCGAGCCGACCAGCGGCAACACCGGGATCGCGCTGGCCATGGTGGCGCGGTTGAAGGGCTACAAGGTCAAGGTCGTGGTCCCGGACAACGTGACGGTGGAGCGGCGGCAGTTGCTGGAGCTGTTCGGTGCGGAGATCATCTACTCGGACGGCAGCAAGGGGACCAACGGATCCATCAAGTTGGCGCAGCAGCTCGCCGAGGATCCGCGGTATTTCATGCCGTACCAGTACGGGAACCCCGCCAACCCCCAGGCTCATTACGAGACCACGGCCGTCGAGATCATCCGGGACTGCCCGGAGCTGGACGTCCTGGTGGCGGGGCTGGGCACGGGCGGGACCCTCATGGGGTGCGCCCGGCGATTGAAGGAGCACAACCCCAAGATCCGGGTCGTCGCCGTGGAGCCGCACCCGGGCGATCTGGTGCAGGGACTGCGGAGCCTGGACGAGGGGTTCATCCCGCCCATCCTGGACACCAGCCTGCTGGACGGCAAGATCATCGTGGACAGCCGGTGCGCCTTCGCCGCCACCAAGGACTTGACGACCAAGGAGGGGATCTTTGCCGGCGTCTCGTCGGGCGCGGTCATCAACTGCGCCATCCGGGTGGCCCTTCGCATGGAGCGGGGTACGATCGTCTGCATCCTCTGCGACGGTGGGTGGAAGTACGTGAGCCTGGGGGTCTGGTTCAAGGAGTTCCCGGAGCTGGGCGAAAACGTCCAGAGCCATATCTGGTGGTAGCCCCACGGCGGGGACCCCGACCCTGATTTCGGATTTCGAATGTCGGATGTCGGATTTGACCAATCCGAAATCCGCAATCCGCAATCCGAAATTTCCCGGATGGGACCCCGGGTAATAAATGCGAGCCGCGAGTCGAGAGCCGCGAGCCGAGAGGAACGATGACGACGGATCAGCGATTGGTCATGGTGCACGCGCTGGCCGAGCAGCAGCTCCGGGAGATCGTGCGCGAGGCGGAGGCGGGGTATCCGGAGGAGATCTGCGGGATCGTCATCGGCAAACCGGGAGCACCCGAAACCTACCAGGTGCGTCAGGTGAGGAACATCGCCAACCAGGAGCGCCAGAAAGACACCGCCGGATTCGAACGGGATGCCCGGACGGCCTACCGGATGGATGACCGTGAGGTGCTGCGCGTGCTCCGCGAGGCGGATGAAGCCGGGTGGGACGTTGTGACCTTTTATCATTCCCATCCGGACCACGACGCCTACTTCTCCGCCATGGATCGGGATCGGGCCCTGGCGGCCACCCAGGAGCCGCTCTGGCCAGGGGCAGCCTATCTCGTGGTCTCGGTTCGGGAAGGTCACGCATGCGACGCCCGATACTTCGGCTGGGATGATACCCGCAGAGACTTCTTGGAGGTTCCCGCCAGGCTGCCGGTATCCACACCGCTCCGGTCTTCGGCCTAGCGGCCAGCCCCAGAAACGGGCTTTGCGTCCGCACGTTTTTGAGGTATGGTTACCGCCGGAGTGGACCGGTGGGGGAGCCCGGTCGGAGGAGGGGGGCGGGTGAAGACGCAGGACGCGTTGAGCTTGCTGATTGCGCTGGAAGAGCGCGCGGCCCGCGTCTACTTCCATTTCTTTCGGACCTTTCGGGATGATCGCGAGGTGGCGCGTTGCTGGTGGGACATGGCCCGGGACGAATACGGGCACGTCGGCATCCTCAAGATGGTGCGGGACCTCGTGTCACCCGAGGCGGAGGCGGGCCAGATCGGGGCCCGGCTCTGGTCGCTGGTTGACGTTGTCGAGCGATGCGAGCAGGAGGCCGCGGCGGTGGAGTCGCTGAGCCGGGCCCTGGAGCTGGCCATCCAGCTCGAGTCCTCGGAGCTGGATGCCCTGGGGCATCGGATCGTGCAGTCTCTGCGGTCCGAATTGCCGGAGGGAGCGGCGCGGCCCTTCATGGCGGGGGATGCCCACTGCCAGCGCCTGGTGGAGGCGGCCGGGAAGGTCCCCGATCTGCACCTGCGGCACCGCCTGGAGACGATGTTGGGGGGCGCCAAGGGGCGCTGAGTGCTTGATTTCATAAGGCCGTATCGGGTTTGACCCGATACGGATCGCCCTTGGTGATTGGGTCCAAAACAGCTCTTGGAAAGGAACGATGCGTTCAGAATGATCGTCTCCCAAGGGCGTTTCGTGTCGGGGTGGTCGTGCTCGACCCGACACGAGGCTATGAAATCAAGCACTGAGCGGGGTGGTCCATGGGCAAGCGACGGGTGCATCTGACCTTCCAGGGACAGCTCGCCGATGAACCCGCCATCTGGACGATGAGTCAGGAGTTCGGCTTGGTCTTCAATATCCGCCAGGCCGACCTGGCCGACGGGTTTGGATGGATCATGCTGGAACTGGAGGGGGATGACCAAAAGCTCTCGGAGGCCCTGCGCTGGCTGGAGGAGCGGGGCGTCATCGTCGCCCCCATCGAGCAGGACGTGGTGGCCGGCTAGTCCCTCCGGGCCGTGGGTGTGCCCCGCGCGACGGAGACCCCCCAGGCTCTTTCCGGCATCCATCGCCAGGTGTCCCCGCCAAGCTTTTTACTTGACACGTCGGAAGTGCTCTGCTTAAATCCGCCGCGACGCTGACTCATCCAGAGTGGCTGAGGGACTGGCCCGACGAAGCCACGGCAACCCCGCGTACCGCGGGGTGCCAACTCCTGCCCCTCCTCCCGCCCGGCGGGACGAGCGGGGAAGATGAGAAGGCGGCTGACGGAACCCGTGAGCCCCTTCTCAAGAGCGAGAAGGGGCTTTTGGTTTTCTCGGGAGGGAACCGGTGGCCACGCTGCGAGTGCTGCTGATGTTTCCGCCGGACCTGGTGCGCGAGCCGATGATCTATACCGTCGCCACGACCTACCACCTGGTGCCGAACATCCGCAAGGCCCGGGTGACGGAGAGCTCCGGGGAGGCCACGCTGGACCTCACCGGGGCGGAGGACGATCTGAAGCGCGGCATCGAACACCTGACCCGCCTGGGTGTGACGGTGAAACCGTTGGGGCCATCCCAGGCGTCTGGGTGAGACAGAGGCGGGAGGATTGCGGGACCATGGAACCCCGAAGACACGTCGCGCCCTTCAGGTGCGGCGGTCCCCCGGAGGCGACGGCTCGATGGGATATGTCAAGGGATTGAAGTGCCGGGAGTGCGCGCGTCCGTACCCGGCCAAGCCGCTTCACGTCTGCGAGTATTGTTTCGGCCCGCTGGAGGTGGATTACGATTATGCGGCCATTGGCCGGGTCGTGGACCGCCGGACCATCGAGGCGGGGCCGCCCACCATCTGGCGCTACGGGCCCCTGCTGCCCATTGACGGAGAGGCGGCGGTGGGCCGGCACTGCGGCTTCACCCCGCTGGTGCGGGCCCGGAACCTGGGGAAGGCCCTGGGACTCACGAATCTCTACGTCAAGAACGACACGGTGAATCACCCGACGCTCTCCTTCAAGGATCGGGTGGTGGCGGTGGCGGTGATCAAGGCCCTGGAGTTCGGGTTTCCGGTGGTGGCCTGCGCCTCGACGGGGAACCTGGCGAACTCGGTGGCGGCGCACGCCGCGGAAGGGGGTCTCACCAGCTTCGTCTTCATTCCGGCCGACCTGGAGCAGGGCAAGGTGCTGGGCACCTCGATCTACGCGCCCAACGTGGTGGCGGTGGAGGGCACGTACGACGAGGTGAATCGGCTTTGCAGCGAAGTCGCCGACAAGTACGGCTGGGCCTTCGTCAACATCAACATCCGACCCTACTACGCCGAAGGGTCCAAGACCTTCGGCTACGAGATCGCCGAACAGTTGGGCTGGCGTGCGCCCGACCACATCATCGTCCCGGCGGCCGGCGGGTCGCTCATCACCAAGGTCTGGAAGGGCCTGCAGGAGTTCCACCGCCTCGGGCTCCTGCCGGCCGTGCCCACCCGGATGCACGTGGCCCAGGCGGAGGGCTGCGGCCCCATCGTGAACGCGGTCAAGGCGGGAAGCGAGGTCATCCGCCCGGTGAAGCACCCGCGGACGATCGCCAAGTCGCTGGCCATCGGGAACCCGGCCGATGGCTATTATGCCTTCAAGGTGGTGAAGGACAGCCGGGGAACCGGGGAACTTGCCACCGATGAAGAGATCGTCGAGTCAATGAAGATGCTGGCCGCCACCGAGGGGATCTTCGCCGAGACGGCGGGCGGCGTCACCCTGGCGGCGACGCGGAAGTTGGTGCAGCACGGGGTGATCGGGCGGGACGATGTCACCGTGATCTCCGTCACCGGCAATGGGCTGAAGACCCAGGAGGCGGTGGCGGCTGCCTTGCGGGTGCCCACGCCGATCAAACCGACCCTCACCTCCTTCGATGCAGCCCTGGCCCAGATCCCCCCGGTGGACGGCGGGAGCGGGCCGCCGCGCGATTCCGGATTGGCCGCTGTTCGCTGAGGGATTCACACCGAAGATTTTCCAACCACAGGGGGCATAAGAGTATGAGCGTACTCGTTCGGGTTCCCACACCGCTTCGGGCAGTCACGAAAGGACAGGGGGAGTTGAAGGCCGAGGCGGGGACCATCCAGGAGCTGATTGACCGGCTGGATCGGGAATACGCGGGGATCAAGGGACGCCTCTGCGAGGAGGACGGGAACATCCGCCGGTTCATCAATATCTACGTGAACGAGGAAGACATCCGCTTCCTGCAGGGGCCGGCGACGCCCCTCAAGCCCGGCGACGAAGTCTCCATTGTCCCCGCCATTGCCGGAGGGACCGGTGGCGGCCGTCGGGAGAAGGACTAGGCCGACACCTCGGGCCACCTCGCTGCAAGGGGCGGAGGAGCGAAAGGCGGGCGATGCTCCCGCGCGTTTCCCGACGGGCCCGGACGTGGGCGATGGTGGCCGTAGCGACCATCGGGCTGTGGGGGTGTGCGGGAGAGATCGGGCGCATCGCCCTCCAGGTGCCCGCGCCCACACCCGTTCCCGGACCCCCGGGAAGCCCACGGCTTGCCGTGCGCCCGTTGCAGGACATGCGGGAGCACGAGGCCATGAAGGCACGCGAGGGGTGGTTCCTGGAGTACCTTCCGGACGCGGCCCTGGAGCCGGGGCCCATCCGGCTCATCACCCGGGCGATCGAAGAGCACCTTCGTGCGTCCGGCCGGTTTGCGCAAGTCGTTTCCCTGGATCCCGATCAGGAGGCAGGGGAACCCCTCACGCTTCTCTCGAATCCGGTCCCCCCCGAGTTGGTCCTGGAAGGCGACCTTCAAACCTTTTACGTCGAGCGGAACACGCTGAGCAGTCCCTTCTTTTCACTGATGGCTGCGCCATTCGGGTTGCCCCTCGCGGCGCTGAGCGGATTGAGGGTCTTGCCCACGCCGATCACGCCGATCCTGCCGGTGAACTATCGCGCCAACCTGACGATCCAGGTGCGCCTGCGTGATTCGCAGACCGGGGGAGTGATCTGGGAGGGCACGGTGGAAGGGATCAGCGAGTTCAGCGAGGCCGCCGCAGCGGACTTCTTCAAAGGCAAGGAGACCCTGATGAAGGAGGTGGCCTCCCAGGCGGTCCAGGCGGGCATCGAGAAGCTGGCACGCCAGGTCCCCTCCTCCGAATGGTTCATGGCTCAGTGGCCGAAACGCCGCAGCTCGGCCCCCGTCCTCCCCGCTGCAGAACCCCGGTAAGCCTTTCCCCCTCTGTGCTGCTCGACACTCCTGTTTCATCTCCCGCTCTTGGCCAGCCTCCAAGGCGGAATGGAGGAAATTCCGAATGGGTAGTCGCGAGGTGATCGTGGTCGTGCAGAAGGGCGACCACTCGCTGGGCTACTATGATTTCGAGACGGGCGCCGAACTCGACCGGGTGCCCATTGATCCCTTTCCCCACGAGTTTGCCATCAGCCCCGACGGGCGGCTTGCCTACATGGCCCACTTCGGCGTGGCCCTGGCGGAGGATGAAGGCCCGGGGGGCAACACGGTCTCGGCCGTGGACATCCAGGCCCGCCGCCGGGTCGGGACCATTCACTGCGGAGAGTACCGCCGACCGCATGATGTGACCTTCGATGCGAACGGTGCGCTGTATGTGCTGAGCGAAGGAAGCAGTAACCTGCTCGTGGTACAGGATCCGCGCTCCGGGCGGATTGACCATGTGGTCCCGACCGGCGGCGAGGGATCGCACAAGGTCAGCGTGTCGCGCGACGGCTCACTGGCGTTTTGCAGCAAGTGGACACGGTGGCCGGGAAACTCGTGCGCTTCGTCCCGACCCGCAGCGATCCCGATCCGATGGTGGTCGTTTCTCTCGCGACTTGAGGAAGCGCGCGGCGGCTCAGCCGTCGCCGCGCGTCCCTGGCACGCTTCGTCCCGGGGCAAGGGCAGGTGTGCTGTCGGGACGGCAGGCCGGCACGGGCAAAGTCGAAGGTCCGGTGATCACCGCCCCCACACTGTCCGTCAAACAGTGGGGTCGGGAGTCAACTCGACCACCAGGCCGTCACCCCAGCCGTACTTCTCCCGCGAGAGGGCCTGGATGGCCTCCGTGAACTCGGACTCGGCCGCGGCGTCAAGCACCCGCGCCCGACCCGTGAATGTCCCACCCGCGACCCGCCGCCGCACCCCCTGATTCGCCAACAGGACTGGAGGGCGCTATTCTCTGGTCAACGCTGCGAGGGAGCGCTCCAGGGCGGTCTCGATCCGGTCCAGTTCCGCTTCGCTCATGGGCGTGCTCAGGCACCCCGTTGTCGTTGACCATGATGCCGGCGTCCAGCAAGGCCATGAAGAGGCGGGAGGACCGGGCATCAGCGCCGGGCTCGACGCTGTCCCGGTAGTTGCGGAGCTGCCGCCCGATCGTCATCAGGCGAAACAGGGAGCCGTCGCCGGTGGCCTGTCCCGGCTGGCCGCTCTTCTTGAAGACCTCATTCAGGCGTTGCCGCACCCTCGCGCCCATGTCCTCCAGTCGCGCAAACGTTGCGCGATCCATGGCCTGTATGGCGGCCAGGCCGGCCGTCATCGTGACCGGATTCGCGCTGAAGGTCCCGCCCGAGAGGATGCGGGGCCCCTTGGTTCCCGGGTCGAACACCGCCATGACCTCCCCCTTCCCCCCTGTCGCCCCGACCGGGAACCCGCCCCCAATGATCTTGCCCATGGCAGTCAGGTCCGGGTCGCCGCCATAGCGACCCTGCGCTCCGGTGTACCCGACGCGGAGCGAGATCACCTCGTCGAAGATGACCAGGATGCCATAGGCGCGGGTCACCTCGCGCAGATGCGTGAGGAAGCCCGGGGCGGGCGGAATGAAACCCATCCGGTTGGCGAGCGGATCCACGATGACGGCCGCGATCTCATTCTTCCGGTGTGGAGAAGGCAAAGTTGGTGCCTCGGGAAAGCTGCGCCGTGACCGCCTGGACCACGGGGGGAAAGGCGTGGCCGTGGATGAGCGCGGTGAAGCCCGCCAGCCTCCGGCCATCCCCGCCTCCCGGCTAACACCCCCTGGACCCCCGGCTCGGGCCTTTTCCTTGACAGTCGGGTAGGCTTTGGATAGCCTCCCAGTCACCTGGTTCTGCCCTCGACACATCCCGGGCGAGGTGCCAGTGCGCTGAGGGTATTCCGACCTTCAACCTCGCTGAATCGATCGCTGAATACCTCCCGGGGAGGATTGACTATGAAACTTGTCAAACAGATTCTGAAAGAGAAGGGTGATCAGTTCTGGTCCGTGGGTTCGGATACGATGATCTATGATGCCCTGAAGCTGATGGCCGAGAAGGAGATCGGGGCGTTACTGGTGCTCGATGGCGGGAAGCTGGTTGGCATCATGTCGGAGCGGGATTACGCTCGGAAGGTAATCCTGAAAGGGAAATCATCCCTGGAGACCCCCGTCCGGGAGATCATGACGTCGAAGGTATTCTTCATTCGCCCGCAGCAGACCGTTGAAGATTGCATGGCCTTGATGACCGACAAACATATCCGACACTTGCCTGTCATGGACGGCGACAAGGTCGTTGGCGTCATATCCATTGGCGACTTGGTCAAGGCGACTATTGACGAAAAGGACTTCATGATCAAGCAGCTCGAAAACTACATAACGGGAAGCCGATAGCATCTGGAGCGGGAGAGCTGGCTGCGGACGCTCAGGGGAATGCGTTTGCCTGATGCGCCTGAGCGCGCCGCGCTCGGCTGTGTCGTTGGCATCGGCACGCCGGAGGGTCCGTCGGAGCGCCTGTACTTCATCCTGCCTGTATGCGGAGGGATGGAGATCCCCGTGCAGGACGATGCCCGGACCATTCGGGTCGTCACCCCTGAGACGCCCTGTATCAAAGGCGCTCCTGGGTAAATCCTTGGGGGATGAGGTCAGGCTTCGCAGCGGCCAGGACCGGCCAGACAGCGTTTGGCTGCTGGTCTGACCCTGGAAGACCGGGAGAGCCCCCAGGGTTAGCTCTTGTTTGCCTTGGGGTCTTCTTTCTTGAGCTTGGCAGGGTCTCGGGGCAGGTCGTCCAGCACCCGTGGCTCCAGAACGTACACGATGGGGGAGTTCTTGACCTTGGCGAAGAGCTGGTTCTTCTCCTTGTCCACCTTGCCAAATGCAATGGCAGGCAGGTCGGTGTTGTCCGTCTTCTTGACGATCACTTCCACCTGCGGCTTCGCCAGGCCGTACCTGACCAAGTCCCCCGGCTTTTCCGTGGCGATGTCCTTGAAGCGTAGTCCGTTCACGCTGTAGATCAGGTCGAGCGCCTTCCCGCCATCTGCGATAGCAGGCTGCGGTTGAGTGAGCTTCCAGTTGTCTCCCTCCTTCTCCGGGGCGATGGTCGCGTCGGGCCAGGCCAGTCGCAGCCCCTTCACGTCCTTGATCTCGAAGGCCAATAGCCGCTTGTCACGGAGATCGAGGGGCGTTCTCTTCAGGGCCTCGAGGATCTTTCCCTCGACCAGGAACACCTGCTTCCCACCCTCGACGGCGACGTACGCCCGATCCGGCTCCGGGGTGGGGGAGGGCGCCTTCGAGACCTGGCTTGGCTTTTCCGTTTTTCTCGCGATCAGGACCGTTTTGGATGTCGGGGCGTCTTTTTCGGACACCGTCACGCGGTAGTCGGGCCGCGTCAGGCCGTACCTGGCAAAGTCCGCGGTCGCCTCCGCCACGAACTCCTTCGCCTTCAAATCGCGCACCGCATTCACCAGGCGGTCAATGGCAAAGCCATCAGCCTTGACCTGGATCCCGCCTGAGGCGGACTCCAGCCACCATTCCTCCCCCGACTTGGCCGCGACGATGAACGAAT
>JACQXP010000266.1 GCA_016208645.1 Candidatus Methylomirabilota bacterium
GAGCAGAGGAAAGCGCTGAACTTCGACGGAGCCAGATTCCTCCTGCGCAGTGACTCACGGCGCAATGCTGCGGAGCACTTTCGGCGCTGGTATCGCCAGACCGGCACGGAATGGCTACGGGACCGCGTGAAGCTGCTTGCACCCAGGGTTGGAGCCAAGCCCGCAGACATCAGAGTAAGGGACTTGGGTTTCCGCTGGGCGTCATGCGGACGTGCGAGGGTGCTCTCCTTTCACTGGAAGCTCCTACAACTCCCCGTTCGGCTCGTGGACTACGTCATTGTTCACGAGCTAACCCACCTGTCACATCCCCATCACGACGCGGAATTTTGGGCCTGTGTCGAGCGGGCTATGCCGGACTGGCGGGAACGAAAAGAACAGTTGGCTGAAAGCGCGGCCCACTATCTGAGCTTCGGCGGTTAAGACCACAGGGCCCATGGGTGACCGGGGGAGTGCGGGGTCCCCGGACACGATGTCGACGTGTTCCGTCCAGGCGGCCTTTCGGCTTTCCACCTTGAGGGAACCCGGAACAGCACGCTGGTAAGGCATACCATCCAGGAAACGACCGGGAGGGGTGTTCGGGGGCCACGATCATGAAACGCACGGGTGCCTACTTGATCCCGGGAACCGATTTCCGGGTCGCGATCAATCTGGCCCAGCGCGCCGAGGCCTGGGGGTACGAGAGCCTGTGGGTGACCCACGGCTACGGGCGCGACTCGTTCCTCGTGCTCTCGGCCTACGCCCAGGCCACGCGATCCATCGGGCTCGGCACCGGGGTCGTCCCGATCTACCCCCGTCACCCCGTCGCGCTGGCGCAGGAGGCGCTGACCCTGGCTGAACTCTCGGGGGGACGGCTCCGCCTCGGAATTGGCGTGAGCCACCGGCCCACCATGGAGGGGAGCCTGGGCCTCGACATGGGCAAGCCCCTGGAAGTGATGAGAGAGTACGTGGCGATCCTTCGTGCCTCCCTCACGGGACGGGCTGAACACAATGGGGCGTGCTATCGGGTGAACTGGACAAGCGACTTGCCGAGGCTGCCAGGGCCGCCGCCGATCCTCCTGGCTGGCCTCTCGCCAAAGATGCTCGAGCTGTCCGGCGAAATCGCTGACGGCGCGGTCCTCTGGCTCTGCGCCCCCACCTACATCCGAGAGGTGGCGATCCCCGCCATTGCCCGAGGTCGCCAGAAGGTCGGGAAATCCCTCGAGGGCTTCGAAGTGGTGGCGGCCGTCCCCGTAGCACTGACCGACGAGGTGGAGGCAACC
>JACQXP010000267.1 GCA_016208645.1 Candidatus Methylomirabilota bacterium
GGGGGTGCACGTGGTCTTTCCCTCGACGCCGGCCGACGCCAAGGGGCTGCTCAAAACCTCCATCCGGGGGCTGGACCCGGTGCTCTTCTTCGAGCACAAGCGCCTCTACAAGATGTCCGGCGAGGTGCCCGAAGAGGAGGTCCTCATCCCGCTCGGCCAGGCGGACGTGAAGCGCCCAGGGTCGGATGTGACGGTGATCGCCACCGGCTGGATGGTCCACCAGGCCCTGGAGGCGGCGGACCGGCTTTCCCAGGACGGGATCGAGGCGGAGGTGGTGGACCCCCGCTGCCTTGCCCCCTTCGACAAGGCGGCGCTCTTCGCCTCGGTCCGGAAGACGAACCGCGTGGTGATCGTGGAAGAGGCGGCCAGGACGGGCGCCTTCGGGGCGCAGGTGGCGGCCTGGATCGCCGAGGAGATCTTCGATGCGCTGGACGCGCCGGTCCGCCGGGTGGCGGCGCGGGACGTCCCCATGCCCTTCAGCCCGCCGCTGGAGGAATATGTCCTGCCCCAGGTGAGGGACATCGTGGACGCGGTCCGGCAGGTCGTGGGGTGATGCGTGAGATGCGATCCCGTGGGCGCGCGGCCCGACGGGGGATCGCAAAGGAGGAGACATCATGCGACGGGTAGGAACGGTGGTGCTGATGCTGGCCCTCGCGGTGGCGCTGGCGGGACCAGCCATGGCGGCCAGCTACAAGCCGGAGTACAAGGTGAGCCTGGTCGTGGGGCCGACGGGTCCCTGGGGCGAGGCGGCGGCCCGGTTCGCGGACCTGGTCAAGGAACGCTCCGGCGGCAAGATCAATATCAAGAATTACTTCGCCGGGCAGCTCTTCGCCGGGAGGCAGACCAACGAGTTCCTCCTCCTGCGCCAGGGGGTGGCGGACTTCGCCTGGGGCTCCACCATCAACTGGTCGCCCCAGGTGAAGGAGCTGAACCTGTTCTCGCTGCCCTTCTTCTTTCCCGGCTACGAGGCCCTGGATTCCGTGGAGAACGGCGTGGCCGGGAAGCGGATCTTCAAGATCGTGGAGGAGAAGGGGGTGGTTCCGCTCTGCTGGGGCGAGAACGGGTTCCGGGAGGTGACCAACAGCAAGCGGCCCGTCCGGAAGCCAGGCGACATGGAAGGCCTGAA
>JACQXP010000268.1 GCA_016208645.1 Candidatus Methylomirabilota bacterium
GCCGATCCGCCGCCACCAGGAGTGGCCGTGGGCGAGGGAACCACGGAGGACACGTTCGCTGTCGTTTCCGGCGGACTTGGGGCGGTCGCCAGAGGCCTCCAACTCGGAGGCCTCTGGCGTGTAGCGAACTTGGTCTGGATTGACCTTCATCATCCGTGGTCCCTCGCCGGTCAGCCTCAGGTTAGCGCTGCCGGACTGGTGCCCGGAGCCTGAAGTCCTTCGCCAGCCCCTCCATCACCTGTGGGATCTTCTCCTTCGGCCCCGTCAGGGACTGGGTGAAGGCCTTGGAGGCCAGCGAGTGGATCTCCGGCCAGAGGGGCCAGTAGTAGGCGGAGTGGATCATGTTGGGGGCCCCGACGGTGACCGCGTGCAACCGCTTGTACTCGGGGTCGCTGGCGATCAATTGCTTCTGCACCTGGACGTTGCCGGGGATCCCCCCCACCTTGGTCCAGACCTCCTTCTGGGCATCCGCGTTGCCGACCACCCAGTTGATCAGCTCCTTGGACCGTTTCTTGATGTCGGCCGGGTTGTTCTTGGGCACCGACCAGGACCAGTTATCCGCCCAGCCCATCTGCCCCTTCTTGTCATGGGGGCCCCGCGGATGTCCGGCGAAGCCGACTTTGTCAAAGACCTTCGACTTGTCCTTGTTGCGGTACGTCTGCAGGAGGGTGCTGTCCTGGAAGGCGAACGCTGCGTCGCCTTGCATGAAAACAGCATCGGTGTCGGTGCGCGTGCTCCCGGACGCCATCACCGGGGGGGCGATCTTGTGCGTGTGGACGGCGTCCCACCACCATTCCACCGTGTTGATGAACTCCTTCTGGGTCACCCCCGGCGTCCAGCCACCCTTCTCGAGCTGCTCCCACGACCGGGCCCCGTACGGCAGGAACAGATCGGCGTTGTTGGACCAGAGGCTCCACAGGAGGCTGAACCACAGGTGCGGGAAGCCGGAGGACCCGATCAATCAGATCGGTGCGGTAAAACATCACCCCCGCGGTCAGGACGAAGGGCACCGCGGTCAGCTTCCCCCGATCCCGCATCATCCAGACCCGGTCCTCCGCCCAGACGGCCTTCACGCCGTCCTCCAGCGGTTCCAGGAACCGGCCGAAGAGCTGCCCCCAGTCATCGTTGTTCCAGATGATCTGGTAGCGGTTGCGGGGGCCCAGGAACTGCGCGGTCATGGACTGGACGTAGTCAATGTACGAGATGGCGGGCGCCTCCAGGTCAATGCCCAGCGCCTTGGCGCCTTTTTCCATCCAGTCCAGCTGCTGGACCTGGATGGGGTGCGGCATGTACCCCACCGTCAGCCGGGTGCGCGCCTGCGCCTGGGCGATCTGAGGCAGGCTGGCCCCTTGCCATGCCGCGAGCCCCGCCCCGCCGAGGAATTGCAGGAACCGACGGCGGCTGGGCCGTCCCGTGGCGAGCGCGTCGAAGGTCGGATACTCAGCGTGGTCAGACATAAAGACCTCCTTTTTTCCTCGCGTGGGAACACATGTTCGCGGGCCCCCCCGTATCCCGGATGGTCCGGCGCACCGACCAGGATAATCGGCGCACCGCGCTTGTGGGAGCGCCCTGTTGATGCAGGGGTGTCGTGTCGTGAAGACTCTGCGCAGTGATGTCGAGACCGCCGGCCGGCGCGCAAAGCTGCGGAGTCCTCCCGTCTCCGCTCGTCTCCCGCACGCCACGTCCCGGCCGGCCGCCACCCGTACCTACGCCTTCTCTCGCCGTCTCATGACTGCTCCTCCCCTGTCGGATGTTGCTGGTCGGGTCTCCCTTCCGTCCCCCTCTGTCCTCGGATGTGCGTACTGCCTGGCCCGCGCCCCCCGGGGATACCCAACCGGCCAGGCGTCGGCCGGGAACACCCTGCTCCGGAGGCCGTCGCGTGATCCCCTCGTCGCCTGGCCGGAGACCTGCGGGCCAGGAGCAGGTCAGGACGGGCGGTGGCCCCGGCGGACCGGATTGACCAGGGTCCCGATTCCGGGCGCGGTGATTTCCACCCGATCGCCGTCGCGCAGGGCGAACTGGTCTGGCACCAGAATTCCCGTCCCTGTCGAGACGACGGTCCCCGGGGGGATCAGGTTGTCGCGCAGGAGCCAACGGGCCAGCTCGTCGCAACGCCGCTTGAGCTGGCTGGTCTTGACGCTCGCCTCGAAGAGGATCTGGCCCGACCGCCACAGGCGGCAGGTGAGCTCAAGCTGGTACGGATCGCGGAGTTCGCCAGCCGTCACGATCATCGGCCCGATGGCGCAGCAGCCCGCGAAGACCTTCGACTGGGGCAGGAACAGCGGGTTCTCCCGCTCGATGTCCCAGGCCGACAGGTCGTTGCAGAGCGTGTACCCGACGATGGCGCCCCGCGCCCCCAGGACGAAGGCCAGTTCCGGCTCGGGCGCGGTCAGGCGGGAATCGCCCCGCACCCGGAGGGGGGCGTTCGGCCCGACGCAGCGGCCGGCCGTGGCCTTGAAGAACAGCTCGGGCCGCTGGCTGTCGTAGACGTAATCGTAGATGCCCTTCTTCCGCCCTGTGGCGTGACTGTAGAAGTCGGCGCTTCGGCGATACGTGATGCCGGCGCCCCACACCTCGGGGGGATCCATGGGGATCCGCAGATGCGCCACCCGGGATCCTGGCGGTCGGTCCAGGGAGGCGAAGGCGTGGGATGCCCGCCGCCCCGCCCCGCGGAGGCGCCGGGTCAGGCGCTCCACTCCCGCAGGCGTGCCCCCCTTGGCGACCAGGTCGGCGACTCCCCCGATCCCCTCGCGGGGGGCCGTGATGTCCAGGACCCGATCCCCCTCCACCAGGCCAACCCGGTTCCCCCGGCCTGGCACGGCGAACTGGACGAGCCTCATCCGACCTCCTCTGGCCCCCGCGTAGAGGAGCGGCCCGCGAGGCCGGCTCCCCACCGCCCTCCGGGCTCCGCCCGCGCTACCGCAGCAGGTGCCGGGCGATAACCAGCCGCTGGATCTGACTCGTTCCCTCCCAGATCTGGTACAGCTTCGCGTCCCGGTAGATCCGTTCGATGGGAAATTCGGTCGAGTACCCGTAGGCGCCGTGGATCTGGAGGGCATCGGCGACGACCCGCCCGAGGACTTCCGAGGCGAAGAGTTTCGCCTCCGCCGACTCGCGGCTGAAGGGTCGCCCCTGATCCCGCAGGAACGCCGCCTTGCGGAGCATGAGCCGGACCGCCTCGATCTGCATGGACATGTCGGCGATCATGAACTGGATCGCCTGGAAGTTGGCGATGGGTTGGCCGAAGGCCACCCGTCCCTTGGCGTACCGGATCGCCTCCTCCAGGGCCGCCTGGGCCAGGCCGAGAGCCTGGGACCCGATGCCGATCCGCCCGCTGTCCAGCGAGATCATGGCCAGCTTGAACCCCTCCTCCTCGGGACCGAGCCTGTTCTCCTCCGGCACGAAGCAGTCCTCGAAGAGGAGCTCGCCGGTGGCCAACCCCCGAACGCCCATCAGGCTGTCCTTGGACCCGCGTGAGAAACCCTGGGTCCCCTCCTCGGCGATGAAGAGCGTGATTCCGCGGCGCCCCTTGGCGCGATCCAGAGTGGCAACCACGATGGCCATGTGGCACACGCCGGCCGCCGTGATGAAGCGCTTGGTCCCGTTCAGCACGTATCCTCCCCGCTCCCGGCGGGCGGTGGTCTGGATGCCGGCGACGTCGGAGCCGGTCCCCGGCTCCGTCTGGGCGATGGCGCAGATCTTCTCGCCCCGGGCCAGGGGCGGGAGGTACTTCCGCCGCTGCGCCTCCGTGCCGTTGCGGAGGATCATGTCGCCCATGAGCTTGCTCAGGAGCTGCGCGTCCGCCACCGCCGCGGAGGCGCGGGCCAGCTCCTCCTCCACCAGCGACCAGCTCACGGTGTCGGCGCCCGACCCGCCATACTCCTCGGGCAGGGTCATCCCCAGGAGGCCCAGCTCTCCCATGCGACTGAACAGTTTCCAGGGAAACTCGTCGGCCCGGTCGATCTCGGCGGCCAGCGGCTTCACCTCGTTCTCCGCAAACTCGCGGGCCAGATCCCGGATCATGCGCTGCGCGTCGGTCAAATCGAAATCCATCGTCTTCCTTCCTGGATGCCGCCGGAGGCAGCACGGGGTCTCGACCCACACACGCCTGCGGCGTCCCGGCCGGTGCTCCGGCTGCGTAGCACCTGCATCGCGACTGTCAGACGACCTTCAGGATCAACGTCCCCTTCACCACCGTTTCGTCGCGCTGGTTGCTGCAGCGCGCGTCCAGGACGACCTCGTGCCGTTCAAGGTCTTTGCCGGCCACCCGAACCTCGGCCAGGATGGTGCCCCCGAACCGGATGGGGGCAGTGAAGGTCACATCGTACCGGTAGGAGACGGCGCCGGGCGGAGGGACGCGGGCGGCGATCTGGCCCACCACGGTGGAGAGGAACCCCACCGCCAGGGCGCCATGTGCGATGCGTGCTCCCTCCCTCCGCGGGGCGGCCGACGGCCCGCCCCGGGCGTGGCCGGCCTACCGTGCTGCCCGCCGGGGATCCACGGGACCGCCGAGGGCCTTGGACACCTCGGCCACGGCCTCCGTCAACATGGACCGCAACTCGGCCATCCGCTCGTCGCCGAGGGTCGCGGCCGGGGCCGAGATGCTGAGGGCCGCGACGGCGTATCCGGTGAAGTCCAGGACCGGGGCCGCCAGGCACCGCAGGCCCAGCACCAGTTCCTCGCGGTCCATGGCCACGCCGGTGCGCCGGATCTCGTCCAGATGCTCCAGCAGCTCGCGCGGGTCTGTGATCGTGTTGGGCGTGAACCGCCGGAGCCGCTTCCGCCGCCCGAAGAGCCGCCGGGCCTCCGCCGCGGGCCGGAAGGCCAGCATCGCCTTGCCCAGGGCCGTGCAGTGCACCGGAAGGCGACGGCCCACCTCGACGGTCAACCGGAGGGGGTCGGGGGACTCTCGCTTGGCCACGTACAGGATTTCCTCCCCGTCCAGGACGGCCAGGTTCACCGTCTGCCGGGATCGCACCGCCAGCCGGTCCAGGACCGGAGCCGCGGCGCGTCCCAGGGCGCTGCGCGCCGTGACCGCCGTCCCGAGCTCCAGCATGCGAATCCCGAGCGAGTAGCGCAGGGACACCGGATCCCGGCGGACGAACCCCCGCGCCTCCAGGGTCCCCAGCAGGCGGTGCAGCGTGCTCTTCTCGATCGCCAGGTGTCGGCTCAGCTCCACCAGGCCGAGATCGCCGGATTCCTTCCCGAGGGTCTCCAGGATGCGGAGCGCCTTGTCCACGGCCCTGACGGAGTAGCGGAAGGCCGGGAGACCGGCAAGTGGCTGGTTGCGTGATACGGAAACAGGTTGTGTCATACGGGCGCTGTATACCTGTTGCGTGGCGAGGCTGTCAAGGCAAAACTTGGGGGCTGCGACCTGCCAGAGGACGACTGCGATCCCCACCCGCCATGACCAGGAAGCGCGATCCGTCTCCGGAGGGTTCCACCCGCCCCCCACGAGCCGGCGTATCGGAAAAGGCACCCGAGAGGTGCGGAGGATGCGCCCTGGGACTTGATCCGGGCGGTGCAGACGGGATAGGATGCGTTCGTCCTGCGCATCGGCGCGGGCAGCGGGAACCCGTTAACCTGGAGGAATCGGAATGAGCGGCAAGGCAGCGCGTCAATTCGTGCAGTGGACTGCGGAGGGTGGCGTGGCCACGCTGGTCGTGGACCGGCCGCCGCTGAACGCCCTCTCGTACCAAACCAAGGAGGAGATCGCCGCCTGCCTGGAAGAGGTCGCCGCGGATTCCGCAGTGCGGTGCCTGATCGTCTTCGGGGCAGGCGCCCGGGCCTTCTCCGTCGGGTCGGACATCAAGGAGTTCCCGGAGGTCACGGCGCGCCGGCTCGGCCGGCAGCGCGCCGCCCATGAGCACGCGGTGTACAACCGGCTGGACCGCTTCCCCGTCCCGACCATCGCCGCCATCGAGGGGCACTGCCTGGGAGGCGGGTTGGAGCTGGCCCTGGCCTGTGACCTGCGCGTGGCCGGCGAGACCTCGCGTCTGGGGCTGCCGGAGGTGACGCTGGGGGTGTTTCCCGCGGGCGGCGGCACGGAGCGGCTGCCCCGCCTGATCGGGGAGGCCCACGCGCGCGAGCTGATCTACACCGGTGAACCCGTGGACGCCCGCGAGGCCTGGCGGATCGGACTCGTCAACCGGGTGGCCCCCGCGGGGCAGGCCCTGAGAGTCGCCCAGGAACTGGGACGGACCATCGCATCACGCCCTGCGCTCACGCTGCGCACGGTGAAGGCGGTGATGGACCGCGGGTTAGCCATGGATCTTCTGGAGGCGGAGCAGATCGCCATCGAGGCGATCGGCGAACTGTTCCAGTCGGAGGCGGTGCAGGAGGGGGTGGCGGCATTCCTGGAGAAGCGAGCCCCGAATTTTTAGCCCGGGATTCTTCGCGACCATTGGAGTCGTTGGGCGAAGCGGCATGCCTCGGATGCGAAACCCCATTGGGAATTGGAAATTGGTCATTGGTCATTTGATCCGGAGAGGTGTTGCTGCGCGATGGCACATCGGGTAAGCTGGCTTCCCGGCGGTCTGAGATTCGGTGCGGGGCGGATCATTGACACGCACGCCCACGATGTCCCGCTCTCGCGAAAACTCCCGCGCCTCTTCTCGCATCTGGACCGGATGCTCCCGGCGGGAGACGCGCTCCGCCGCCAGTCGGAATCGGCGGAACTCTCCGACCTGATCGAGGACATGGACCGGGCCCGCGTGACGAGCTGCCTGGTGGTCCTCCACCAGGAGACGGCCGAGTTTTTCCGGCTGGCCGCAGCGCATCCGGGTCGCCTGTACGGCTTGGCCTACTATGACTCGCTGTCGCCCCGTCGAGGGCTGGAGCAGGTCCGGAGCTTGCGCGAGGACCACCCCCACCTGATCCTGGGGGTGGCCACCGCGTTCCCCTGCTTCGACCAGGATCCGCGGATGAACGATTTCGCGCCGCTGTACGAGTATTGCCTGCAGCGAGACCTCCCGGTCCAGTTCCACCCGGGGGGCGATCCAGGCCCGGGGGAGGCACGCGGACCCATGGCCATCGGCGTCCTGGCGCGAACCTATCCGCGCCTGAAGCTGGTCTGCCTGCACGCCGGCGAGCGCTGGCAGGGCGAGACGCCGGGATGGCTCCGCGCCTTCCCCAACCTCTTTCTGGAGGTGGAGGGAGATGGAGAGCCCCGCGTCCTCCGGGCGCTCCTCCGCGCGTTCGGAAGCCGCAACCTGATGTTCGGCAGTGGCTGGCGGGGTCGAACGGAGAACTACGTTCATCGCGTGGAGGTCGTCCGCCGCCTCCCCTGGTGGCAGCGGAGAAACGTCGCCTGGCGCACGGCCGTCCGCGTGTACGGCCCGCGCATCCTTGGAAATCGGAAATTGGAAACTGGAAATCGGAACGGCTGAGCAGCACGGCCCGCGCCGCTCTCGCGCGCCGGCTTCCATTTTCCAATTTCCAGTTTCCAATTTCCATCTTCCGCTTTTCCACTCGCGTCCTCATCCAGGTGCCATGATGCGCATCCTGCTGGCCGCATCCGAGGTCGCCCCCTTCGCCAAGACCGGCGGCCTGGCCGACGTCGCCGGGGCCCTGCCCAAGGCCTTGGCCAAGCTGGGCCACGACGTCCGCGTCGTCCTCCCCAGGTACCGGATGGTGGATGCCGCCAAGCACCGGCTTCGCCCGATGCTGGATTCGCTCCCCGTCCCCGTGGCGGGCCGGACCGAAATCGCCGCCCTCTGGCAGGGCGAGATCGGCCCGGTCCCGGTCTCCTTCGTGCAGCACAACGGCTACTACGACCGGGAGGCCCTGTACCAGACCAAGGACGGGGACTACCCGGACAACGCCGAGCGGTTTGCCTTCTTCTCGCGCGCCGTGCTGGAGCTGTCGCGGGCCCTGGAGTGGATCCCCGACGTCTACCACTGCAATGACTGGCAGACCGGCCTCATCCCGACCTATCTCCGCACCACGCTCCAGGGGGCCCGCGAATTCCAGGCGGCCGGCGTCCTCTTCACCGTCCACAACCTCGGGTACCAGGGGCTCTTCGGGCCGGAGGCCCTGGCGGCCGCCAATCTAGGAAACGAGCTGTTCAACCCCTTCGGCATCGAGTTCTACGGCAAGGTGAACCTCCTGAAGGCGGGCATGGTCTTCGCCGACCTGATCAACACCGTCAGCCGGAAATACAGCCAGGAGATCCAGACCGAGGAGTTCGGACACGGCCTGGAGGGCGTCCTGCGGGCGCGGGCCAAGGACCTGCACGGCATCCTGAACGGCATTGATTACGACGAATGGCACCCCGGCCGCGACTCCTTCATCGCCGCCAGGTTTTCGCAGGACGACCTGGCGGGCAAGGCGACGTGCAAGGCGGACCTCCAGCGCGCCTTCGGCCTGCCCGAGCGGGCCGATGTCCCCCTGCTGGCGGTGATCTCGCGCCTGGCATCGCAGAAGGGCATGGACCTCGTCGCCGAGGCCCTGGATGCCATGCTGGATCTGGACACGCAGTTCGTCCTCCTGGGGACCGGCGATGTGGCGCTGCACCAGGCTTTCGAAACCGCCACGGCGCGGCACGGCTCCCGCATCGGCCTGAAGCTCGGCTTCGATGTGGGCCTGTCCCACAAGATCGAGGCCGGGGCCGACATGTTCCTCATGCCCTCGCGATACGAACCCTGCGGGCTGAACCAGATGTACAGTCTGGCCTACGGCACGGTGCCGATCGTCCGGGCCACGGGCGGCCTGGACGATACTATCCAGCCCTTCGATCCCGCCACGGGGGAGGGGAACGGGTTCAAGTTCTCCGGGACGACGGCCGAGGCGCTACTGGACACGCTGCGCGCCGCCGTGGCGCTGTACCACCGGCCGGAAGAGTGGCGCCGCCTGATGAGAAACGGGATGGCCTGCGATTTCTCCTGGGACCGGTCCGCCAGGGAGTACGAGGCCGACGCACTGGAAAGCCCTGAACAGCGTTCGATGGTTCGGGGCACCCACGCCACGGCGGTGGGTCTCCACCGCGGTGCCGTGGGTCCCGGTGGTTCGGTCGTTCGCGGGTCCTCGGAACTACCGAACGCCCGAACGCTCTTAGGAGGATGCGGAAAAACTCCTTATTGCCCAGGCTGCTCAAAAAGGTCCTGATGCAAGGCGGCGCGCGATGCGAGGTGCGAGGCGTACTTCGTCCGTACGTCGCAGCGCCGCGCGAGCGCGCCAACGCCGCAGATGGGCCTTTTTCAGCAGCCTGCTAGCGGCCACCTCGCGCATCTGAGACGCCCCTCGACTGCTCGCCACCCGGCCATCCCTAGCCGCCGGTGTATTGACCGAGGAGCGTGATCCGGTCACCCTCACGGACCTCACTGTCGAGGGTGTGGCTGAGGCCCAGGACCGCATCGTTCACCAGGACCTCGATGTGCTCCCCCAGGTCGCCTCCGGATCGCTCCCACAGCACCTCGCGGAGCCTGGGAAACCGATCGCTCAAATCCGTGAGGACGCTCCGCACCGTGGCGCCGCGGGGGACAGCCTCGTCGAAGATCTTCCGACGGGTGCCATCCCCTCCCACGAACTGCGTCACCCAGGCCACTGCCTCCACCGTCACGTGGGCGATTTCGGATTGCGGATTGCGGATGTCGGATTGCACTTCGGAATTACCGAAGGACCTGCGCACTCAAGGACGAGGG
>JACQXP010000269.1 GCA_016208645.1 Candidatus Methylomirabilota bacterium
GCGCGACCTCCCCGGATCGCGCGGAAGCGCCGGTGCGGATCGCGCTTCGCCTCCCCTTTGGTCAGCAACAGGCGGAGACCGGCGATCCCGTCCCCCGTCACCAGGCCTCGCGTCACCAGCTCCCACAGGGCTTCCTCGATCCGGCTCTCCAGGTGGCCGGTCCCCCTGGCGATCTCGATCAGAAATGACGCGCCCCGAGTCCGGAGGTGCCGGATGACCGCCCGGGCGGTTGACGAGAGGCCCGCCATCTCCTCCGGGCCGACCGCGCCCTGGCGCGGTTCCAGCAGGTGCGTCAGGTCCTCCCGCAGGACCAGGCCGAGGGACGCGGATCGCGTCAGCGCCTGACGCCGCCGCGGCGCTTCCTCCTCCGGCGCGTCCTCCCGGAGGCGCAGACGCCCCCAGGCCACCACCCCGGAAAGGCAGAGCTGTTCCAGGTCTGCCGGGCTGTACCTCGCAACTCTGGCCGGGAGAATATCCCGTTCCCAGGCCGGCGCCGGCAACTCCAACCCCTGGAGCTTTCCAATCACCTGGACGATCCCTTCGCGCCCATGCAATTGGCTGCCGGGATGAACGTTCTGCCAGCGGAACAGAAAGCGCAGCAGGTCGGCTGCCGGCACCGCCTCGATCTCGCGTCGCAGGCGGCCAATGGTCAGCCGGTGAATCCGGGACAGCAGCCGCCGCTCACACCACTCCGTCGCCTGCGCATCCATTCCCGGAGCGAACCGCCCCCGCAGGACAACACCCCCCGCCTCCAGGGCCAGCAACGCGGCATGGACGGCGCTCGGTCGCAACCCCAGCCGCTCCGAAAGTGCCGGCACCGTCGTCGGTCCGATAACCTCCATCCACCCCTGAACGATCCTGCGGATCCCCTCCTCTTCCGTCAGCGCGCCGGTCGCCTCGCGGACCGGTACCACCGGCGGCTCCGTCTCACACCGCACCCCGGGCAACGCCGCCCGAACCCACTCCACCCGCTCCGCCGCAACATATCCCTCTTCAAGATATTCCGTTCTCTCGCGGCTCTCGGCTCTCGGCTCTCGACTCTCCGCAGTCGGCTCTCGGCTCTCGTCTCTCGACTCTCGGCTCTCCCCCCTGGACCACGTGACCCGCACCGCCCTCCGGGCCCGGACCAGCCCGTCCATCCATTCTCGCCACCTTCCCAGGATCTTGACCGGCAGCAGCACGAGACTCAAGAGCGCGTCGTGCAGTTCGTCGGCATCCCGCACGTCCGGCCATGCCTGCGACGTGACCTCGTCGATGGCCGCCTGGTCCAGCGCCCCCACGCCGGCCGCCAGGTCCACGTTCACGCGGCGGAGCGACACCGCCCGGGCCCGTCGCTCTTCCAGCGGGGCGTCGTCCAGGAACGCGTACGGGTTGGCATTCAGGATCTCGTGCGACATGGGCGACGGGACAGGGGTGTCCACGGCCACCGTTCGCAGCTCCGCCCGCTCGAGGCTGCCAATGACAGCGCGCAGCCCTTCGACGTCCATGGCCTCGGAGAGGCAGTTCTCCATGGTCTCGTTGACCAGGGGGTGATCGGGCGGCGTGACCGGGCCGGGATTGTTGTCCTGGCAGGCCACCTGCTCCGGGAAGACGGCCGCCAGCAAATCGTCGGCCTGCATCCGCAGGAGCGGCATCGGGACCCGCCGGCCGCCGCGCGTGCGGAGCAGGGCCAGCGCCCGGGTCGCGTTCCAGCGCCAGCGCGTCCCGAACATGGGAGCCTGGAGGACGGCCTGGACCAGATCCTCGTCCAGGCTGCCGGAGCGGACCATGGCGAACACGCTCTCCAGCGGAAAGCTGTGCTGCTCTCCCAGCGAGATCACGATCCCGTCATCCGTGGCGGCCGCCTGGAGCTCGAAGTCGAAGGTCAGGCAAAACCGCTTTCGCAGTGCGAGCCCCCACGCCCGGGTGATCCGGGCGCCGAAGGGCGCGTGGAGGACGAGCTGCATCCCCCCCGCCTCGTCGAAAAAGCGTTCGGCCACGATCGTCTTCAGCGTCGGCACCGTTCCCAGGACCGCGAGGGTCTCGGCCACGTACGCGACGATTTGCTCGGCGGCCGCCTGGTCCGTGCCGCATTCGGCGCAGAGCCAGGCGACGGCCGCGCGGACATCCGGCAGGCGGCTCGCCACCGCCTCGCGGACGCCGGCCACCGCCGCCGACAGCTCGATGGTCCGCCCGGGCGCCTCGCCCAGCCAGAAGGGGATGGTCGGCGGGGCTCCCCGGGCGTCCTCGACCCGCAGCTTCCCCGACTCTACCCTCCGGATCCGCCAGGACCGGTTGCCGAGCAGGAAGATGTCACCGATGTTGCTCTCGACGGCGAAATCCTCGTTGACCGTCCCCACGAAGGTGCCGGCCGGATCTTCGATCACCTGGTAGTCGGCCACGTCGGGGATGGCCCCGCCGCAGGTGATGGCGGTGAGTCGCCCGCCACGCCGGGCCCGCAGCCCCGCGGATGCCGCGGGGTTCACCCGGTCCCAGTGCAGATGGGCCGACCGCCGCCCCCGCCGGGTGGCCACTCCCTCCGCCAGCATCGTGAGGATCGCCTCGTATTCCCCTCGGGGCAGATCGCGAAATGGGTAGGCCCGCCGGGCCAGCCCCAGCATTTCCTGCTCGGTCCGCTCTCCCGAGGCAACGGTGGCCACGATCTGCTGCGCCAGGATATCGCGGGGGGCCCTGGGAATCGTCACGCAATCCAGCTCGCCCGCCCGGATGGCCCGAATGGCGGCGGCGCACTGGAGCAGCTCGTCCCGGGTCCCCGGGAAGAGGATTCCCCGGGGCGTCGCCCCCAGCCAGTGCCCCGACCGGCCCACCCGCTGTAGGAGGACGGCCAGCGACCGCGGCGCCCCCAGGTGGCAAACCAGATCCACGTGGCCGATGTCGATCCCCAGCTCCAGCGACGCCGTGGCCACCACCACCTTCAGGGTTCCGGCCTTCAGTCCCTGCTCCGCCGTGAAGCGGGTCTCTCGCGAGAGGCTGCCGTGGTGGGCCGCCACCGCCTCTGTTCCCAGCCGCTGGGTGAGCTGGTAGGCCACGCGCTCCACCAGTTTCCGGGTGTTCACGAAGACGATGGTGGTCCGGACCCCCTTCGCGTAGCTGGCAATCCGGTCGTACACCTCCGCCCACATCGCATGGCTGGCGACCGCGCCCAAGGGCTGGTCGGGGACCTCCACCCTGAGATCCAGGTCCCGTCCCTGCCCCGTGTCCACGATGGCGCAATCCGGCATCCTGTCCGACGTCACGTTTCCCGTCCCGACCAGCAGCCGCCCGATCTCCTCGATCGGTCGCTGCGTCGCGCTCAACCCGATCCGCTGGAGCGGCGCGCCCGCCAGGTCTTCCAGTCGCTCCAGGGAGAGGGCCAGGTGGGCGCCCCGCTTGTCGGCCGCCACGGCGTGGATCTCATCCACGATGAGCGTCCTGGCCGACGCCAGATACCGCCGGCTGCCTTCGGCCGTCAGCAGGATATACAGCGACTCCGGCGTGGTGATCAGGATGTGCGGCGGATGCCGCCGCATGGATTCCCGGTCCTTCGCCGGGGTGTCCCCCGTCCGGACGGCAACCCGGATCTCGGGCAAGGAGGATCCCCGCTCTTCCGCCAGCCGGCGGATGGCTCGCAGCGGCTCCCACAGGTTCTTCTGGATGTCGTTGGAAAGGGCCTTCAGGGGGGAAACGTAGACGACCGAGGTCTCGTCCCGCAGCCGGCCGTTCGCGGCAAAGCGGACCAAGCCGTCAATCGCCCACAGGAATGCCGCCAGCGTCTTCCCGGAGCCCGTGGGAGCGCACAGCAGCGCGTGCCGCCCCGCCGCGATCGCGGGCCAGCCCTGTTCCTGCGGCGGACTCGGCCGCGCGAAGGCGCCGAGGAACCACTCCCTGACGAGCGGATGGAATAGATCGAGCACCTGGGAGGTCACAATGGGGGGATGCTACGCGAGGATCAGTCCGACGTCAACGAGTGCGACCCGGCAAGCCCCAGGTGCACACGCATGGCCGCCTCAATGGATGCGCGCAGGGTCTGATCCGCGATCACACCGACCGCCTTGACGAGTCGGCCCTTGTCGATGGTGCGGATCTGATGAGCCAGGACGAGAGATTCCTTCCGCAGCCCGCAGGAAACACGTGGCAGCCTTGCCTCGTTTGAGTACACCCGCCGACCAGGTTTCAACGAGGTCAGCGGCAGGATGGTCACCACGGGCATCAGCCGGTTGAACGCTTCATGACTGACCACGACAACAGGGCGGGTCCCGCGTTGCTCCGAGCCTCGCACCGGGTCAAGGTGGGCAAGGTAGACCCGCCAGTGCATCGCCTCGGACGTCATCTCAATCTCCGGGCGGTCTCAGCATCAGCGTGCTTGAAATCCTCCATGGTCGCTTTGATATCCCCAAGGAACATCTCGTCCCGGCTCGCCTCTTCCATCTCCTTTTCGAGGGGGACATGCCGTGCGTGGGCCAGCAACATTCGCAGCGCCTCATTGACGCACGCGTTGAGAGAGCGATATCCTCCCTGGCCCACGAACCGCTTCACCTCGGTCAGGATGTGGCCGTCCACCAGCACTGTCACCTTCGCTTTTCTCTCCATGATGCACCTCAGAATGTCCCGCCATGGATGGTCCCTCGGCACTCGGGCATTCTATCCAGCCACTGTCATGTAGGCAAGCACAATATGCAGGTGGATTCCACCAGAAGAATCTGACTGAGATTTCCAGAGGACAGTTCATGGGGCCCGAACCCGGGGCGGCACGTGATTCGCCCGCCCCAAGGGGCCTGGGTGGAATTCACTTCGGGGAGTCGAAAAAGTCCTTCGCCGCCTTGACACCCACCGCGTTCCTCTGGTAGCGTCCCCAGACACTGCTTGTATCGCGACATCGCAGTTTCAAGACCAGGGGCCAGAGAGCCACAAGGGAGGATCCATGAAAGCCATTCGCGTGCACGAACTGGGCGGACCGGAGGTCCTGCGGTACGAGGAGATCCCTGCGCCCACACCCGGCCCAGGGCAGGCACTCGTCAAGGTGGAGGCGATCGGGCTGAACTTCATTGACATCTATTTCCGGACCGGGCTCTACAAGACTGCCCTTCCCTTCATCCCCGGCATGGAAGCCGCGGGGACGGTCACGGCCGTCGCACCGGGCGTCACGGAGGTCCAGGTGGGAGACCGGGTCGCCTATTCGCCGGCCATAGGCGCCTATGCCGAATATGCCGTCGTGGCCGCCGAGCGGCTGGTGAAGCTCCCGAAGGGGCTCGACTCGCGGTCCGCGGCTGCCGCCATCCTCCAGGGGATGACGGCCCATTACCTGGCCTTCAGCACCTACCCGCTCAAGCCGGGCGATACGGCATTGGTCCACGCGGCAGCGGGAGGCGTCGGGTTGCTCCTGGTGCAGATCGCGAAGATGCGGGGGGCCCGGGTGTTCGGCACCGTGTCCACCCGAGAGAAGGCGGCCCTGGCCCGGGAAGCCGGCGCCGACGAGGTCATCCAGTACATGGAGCAGGACTTCGAGGCCGAGGTGATGCGCCTCACGAACGGGAAGGGCGTGAACGTTGTCTACGATTCCGTGGCGAAGACCACCTTCGACAAGAGCCTGAACTGTCTCGCCCCGCGGGGGATGCTGGCCCTCTTCGGGCAGTCCAGCGGGCCGGTGCCCCCCGTGGACCTCGCGCGCCTGGCGAAGAACGCGGTCTTTCTGACGCGGCCGGGCCTGGGACCCTACACGGCGACGCGGGCGGAGCTGCTGAAGCGGGCAGGGGACGTGTTCGGCTGGATCACAGCCGGGAAGCTGAAGGTGCATATCCACTCGACGCTGCCGCTCAAGGACGCGGCCGAGGCGCACCGCCTGCTGGAAGGACGGAAGACCATCGGGAAGGTCCTGCTCGTTCCCTAAGTACTGCCTTTCGCAAGTACAGTGACAATCATTCCTCCCCCCTCTCCCGGGTACCCTCTGGGTGTGGGAGAGGGCCGGGGTGAGGGTGTCATGAGAGTTTCCGTGCCGAAGACCCCCCTCACCCTAACCCTTACACACAGGGAAGAGGGGATCGAGGAGTTTGCGTCGGCACAATACGTCACCGTAATTGCGGCCAGAAGCACTAAGGCAACTTCGTCGGGACGGAACAATTTCGAATGTCGAACATTCGAATTGCGAATGTCGAATGAAGGCCGTTCGTCATTCGAAATTCGTTGTTCGATATTCGACATTCCTCAGAAGCGCCTGAAGGTCAGCGGGGTTCGTCACGGGGGCGGAACAAGCGAACTTGTGGCAGGCGTAGGCCGTCGCCCTGCCGTCCACCTGCGCCTTCCCCGCCAGGAGATCCCCGACCGCCGGTAGTTTCCCCAGCTCCCCCGCGCCCGCCACGACAATGACCTTGTTGGGGACGAACTCCTGGTGGACCGCCCGGAGGAGCGCCCGGGTGTCCGCCGCACTCCGCTCGCCCACGATCACGATCTCATGCGGCGTCTCCACGTACCAGTCGAGCGCGCAGAGCAGGTTCCCGAATCCGAAGGGATTCTGCTCCATCTGGCCCCGGAAAACGCGGAGCACCCGCTCTGCCCGGGTCAGATCTGCGGCACTGCCCGTCAGGGCGTGCAGTCGCAGCATCGTCTGGGTGGCGACGGATTCCCCGGACGGGATCGAATGGTCGTAGGCGGACTTGGGGCGATGGATCAGCGCCTCGTGGGCGGCGGAGGTGAGGAAGAGCCCTCCCCCTCGCGCGTCCCAGAATTGGGCGATCATCCGCTCGTGCAGGGCCACGGCCTGGTCCAGGTAGCGCCGGTCGAACGTCGCCTGGTAGAGGTCCAGCAGCGCCGCCGCGAAGAATGCGTAATCGTCGAGATACCCGTTCAACTTGGCCTGGCCATCCTTGAAGGTGCGGAGAAGCCGCCCGTCTCTCAGCAGGTGGGCCAGGACGAACTCCGCGCTCCGGACGGCGGCATCCAGCGCGGCCTCGTCACCGAGGACGGTGTACGCCTCGGCGCAGGCCGAGATCATCAGGCAGTTCCAACTCGTCAGGATCTTCTCGTCACGGAAGGGCTTCGCCCGCTGCTCCCGGACGTGGAAGAGCTTCTCACGCGCTCCGGCAAGGAGTGTCTCGGCCTGCTCGGCCTTCATCCCGAACCGCGCGGCCACGGACTCCAGGCTGCCTGGCCGATTCAGGATGCTCCGGCCGCGCTCGAAATTGCCCGCCTCGGTGACGTCGTAGGCCCTGCAGAAGAGCTGCCCGACGTCCTCCCCCAGGTGGGCCAGGATCTCGTCCCGCGTCCAGACGAAGAACTTCCCCTCTTCCCCCTCGCTGTCCGCATCCTGGGTGGAATAGAAGCCGCCCTCGGGATGCAGCATCTCCCGCCTGACATAGGCCAGGGTATCCCGGATGACCTTCTCGAAGAGGCGCTGCCTGGTAACCTGCCAGGCCTCCAGGTACAGCCGGAGGAGCAGGGCGTTGTCGTACAGCATCTTCTCGAAGTGCGGCACCAGCCAGCGATTGTCCACGGAATAGCGGTGAAAGCCACCCCCGATGTGATCGAAGATCCCGCCCGCGGCCATCTTCTCCAGCGTCAGGGTAACCATCCGCAGGGCGAACTCGTCCTGATGGGCCCGGGCGTGCCGGAGCAGGAAGGCCTGGTTCATGGTATTGGGAAACTTGGGCGCGCCGCCGAACCCGCCGTACACCGGATCCACGTGACGCGTGAGGGCGCGCCCCACCCTGTCCAGCAGTTCCTTGTCCAGCGGCTCGGCCACCTCCTTGAATGTCGAGAGACGCCCCATCCCGTCCAGGATCTGACGGACGGTCTCCGCGATCCCCTCCTGGTTCAGCCGGTAGGCATCCGCCACGCCCTGCAGGACGCGCGGAAAGCCGGGCAGCCCCTGGCGGTCCGTGGGCGGGTAGTAGGTCCCGCCGTAGAACGGCTGCTGGTCGGGCGTGAGGAACACGGTGAGCGGCCAGCCGCCCTGGCCGCCCAGGAGCTGCACCACGTTCTGGTAGATCTGATCCAGGTCCGGTCGTTCCTCGCGGTCCACCTTGATATTCACGAAGTGCTCGTTCATCAGGCGGGCGATGGCTGTATCCTCGAAGCTCTCCCGCTCCATCACGTGGCACCAGTGGCAGGCGGAGTAGCCGACGCTGAGGAGGATCGGCCGGTTCTCAGCCTTGGCCCTGGCCAGGGCCTCCGGGCCCCAGGGATACCAGTCCACAGGATTATGGGCGTGTTGCAAGAGGTACGGGCTGGTCTCGTGGATCAGGTGGTTCGTATGGGTGGGCTCGCTCATGCGGGATTCCTTTCCCCTCAGCCCACCCTTCCCCCCCTGGGGGAGAGGCGAAGCTGAGGGAGATCAATCTGGCTGGTTCAAAGTCTAGCACGGCGATCCATCACGGGCCAGTACCCGGGTGCCTCCCGTGCCGGAGCCAGATTCCGACTTCCCAACGGGAGTGACCACGTGGTAGCCTTACGCCTCTTGGCACTCAGCCGGCTCCCGCACAGGAGGCGCCTCATGCCAAACGGTGGTTCCGAGAAGCCCATGCTCGTGGACGGCTCGTGGGTTCCCGCCGAATCGGGCAAGACCTTTTCCGTCCACAACCCCTCTACTGGCGAGGAGATCGCCCGGGTGGCAAAGGCCGACGCGCCGGACGTGGACCGTGCCGTCCGAGCGGCCCACCGGGCCTTCGAGGACGGCCCGTGGTCCCGCCTGAGGCCGCCGGAGCGCGCGCGGTACCTCTTCACGGTGGCCCGCCTGATCCGGGAGCGCCTGGAGGAGATCGCCGCGCTCGAAACCCGGAACGTCGGGAAGCCGATCCGCGACTCGCGGGACGAGGTGGGGGCGGCCGCCGACTGCTTCGAGTACTACGCCGGCGCCGTTCCCCGCATCTACGGGGAGACCATCCCGGTGGCCAGCCCCGGCCTGGACTTCACCCTCCGGGAACCGATCGGCGTGGTCGCCCTCATCGTGCCCTGGAACTTCCCCTTCGTCATGGCCGCGTGGAAGGCCGCCCCGGCCCTGGCCGCCGGCAACACTGTG
Source organism: Candidatus Methylomirabilota bacterium (assembly GCA_016208645.1). Taxonomy (GTDB): domain Bacteria; phylum Methylomirabilota; class Methylomirabilia; order Methylomirabilales; family 2-02-FULL-66-22; genus 2-02-FULL-66-22. The sequence goes on from JACQXP010000269.1 coordinate 8,990, forward strand.
ATCCTGAAACCCGCGAGCTACACGCCCCTCACCGCCCTGCTGTTGGGCGAGATCTGCCAAGCCGCCGGGATCCCGCCCGGCGTGGTGAACGTCATCACCGGCCCCGGGTCCACGGCGGGCGCCAGCCTGGCCGGTCATCCCCTGGTCGGTAAGATCGCGTTCACGGGCGAGACGGAAACGGGCAAGCAGATCATGCACCTCGCCGCCGACAGTATCAAGAAGGTGTCGCTGGAGCTCGGCGGCAAATCCCCCAACATCATCTTCGACGACGCCGATGTGGACGAGGCGGCCAACACCTCGGCCCTGGCCGTCTACGGCAATGCGGGTCAGGACTGCTGCGCGCGGAGCCGGGCCTTCGTCCAGCAGGGAGTCCACGACGCCTTCCTGGCGAAGTTCGTGGCCCGGACGAAAGCGCTCAAGGTCGGGGACCCCATGGATCCCGAGACCGAGGTCGGACCCCTCATCTCTCCGGGCCAGCGCGAGCGGGTCGTAGAGTACATCCGCGTGGGCCAGTCAGAGGGCGCCAGGCTGGCGTGCGGCGGCGAGGTTCCCACCGACCCGGCGCGCGCTCGGGGAAGTTATCTCTTCCCCGCCGTCCTGACCCAGGTCCAGAACCGGATGCGGGTGGCCCAGGAGGAGATCTTCGGTCCCGTCCTGTGCGTGATTCCCTTCCGGGACGAGGACGAGGCTGTGCGGCTGGCCAACGACACGATCTACGGCCTCTCCGGCTCCCTCTGGACGCGGGATATCGGGCGGGCCATCCGGGTGGCCAGGCGCGTCCGGACCGGCGTCCTCAGCATCAACTGCAACCGCAGCGTCCACCTCGAGGCACC
>JACQXP010000270.1 GCA_016208645.1 Candidatus Methylomirabilota bacterium
CCTGGGCCAGCACCGCCACGAGGAACCAGTGGGCCATCCGCCAGACATGCCGCGTGGGAAGGCCCGGCTCGTTCAGATACCAGTGGCCCAGAAGCATCCCGGTGAACGTCAGCCCCAAGAGGGCACTGGACAGCCACGCGTTGGCCAGGATCGCCAGGGCGGGGAGTGCCCGCGCGTCCCGACCGAGGGCGAAGGCGTCCAGCCCCAAGCCCGCCACTCCAGCGAGGCTCGCCCACCAGAGGAGTCTCCGGCTCCAGCCCGGCTGCTTGCCCCAGAGAGAAATCAGGAAGGCCAGCACCAGCAATCCGTACACCACCAGGGTCCCCGTCGCGGGGACCGCGAGGAGGTGGAAGAGCTGCCCCCAGGTCGCGCCGGTGGAGAGGCCGTGGACCAGGAGCCATATCCGTGCCCAGAGGGCCAGCACCGCGAGGCCCAGGTAGATCCCGGCCGTGGTCCGGTAGAAGCCCCACTCGATCCCTTCCATGGGCACCAGGAGCATGGCGGCCACGCCGCCGACGGAGAGCTGCCCCAGCAACGTCAGAAACGCCCCGGCGATTCCCCTCACGCCAGCCTCCGGCAGTCCTCCACCGCTCGCCCGACAAAAAACGGGGGAGCGATCGTGCGCTCCCCGGATCCCCCCTGGGTGAACACCCTACGAGAGCAGGCCTGCCAGTGTGCGAAGACTCTCGGCAATCCGCGGCCCGTACCAGCACAGGACCTTGCCATCCACCAAGCGGAGGCGACCGGTGCGAACCGCCGGCACGTCGGAAAAGGCCTCGAAATCCGTGAGGTGCTTCTGCCCGAAGGGGTATGGCTCGTCCGGCAGGAGCACCACCTCCGGCCGCAGGGCCGCCATTTCCGGGAGCGTCACCGTCGGGTACCGCTTCGGATGATCGCGAAAAACGTTCTCCCCGCCGCAGGTTCGCAGCACGTCATCCACGTAGGTGTCCCCGTTGATCGTCATGTAGGGCTTGCGCCAGATGGGGCAGAAGACCCGGACCCGCGTCCGCCCCCGCCTGCCTCGCTCCGCCTCCGCCAGCGCCGCCTCGCACGCAGCAGCGATGCCCTCGGCCCGACCGCTTTCCCCTGTCAGCACACCCAGGTCCCGGATGAGCTGGATTCCCTGGTGCACCGTCCGGGGGTACGTGACCAGGACCTTGAGCCCCGCACCCCACATCGCCTCCACGTCCTCTTTCCGATTCTCCTCGACGTTGGCGACGACCAGGTCCGGCGTCAGATCAATGATTGCGTCCACCCGCGGGTTCTTCTGCCCTCCCACCTTGGGCTTGTTTTTCACTCCGTCCGGCGGCTCCGTGCAGAACTTCGTGACGCCGACCACGCGATCACCGACCCCCAGGCTGAAGAAGATCTCCGTGATGCTGGGGATCAGGCTGATGATCCGCCGCGCCGGCTCCCTCAGCTCGAAGGGCCGACCGAACGCGTCCGTGACTGCGATGCTCATTCCGATTCCGGCCAAATCCGAAATCCCTGCCCGCCCATCATGGCAGGCAGGCGGGCGCAATCCGAAATCCGCAATGGGGGCTACCCCTTGATGCACCCGATCGGCTTGAGCTTCACCACCATCCTGGAGATGCCGGCGTTGTGGCAGACCGTCACCACGTCCTGGACGTTCTTGTACGCCTCCGGCATCTCCTCCTTCAGCGAATCGCGTCCGCTGGCCCGAACGTAGACTCCGTGGGTGTCCTCCAGCTCGCGCTCGATGGCGCGCCCCCTGGCGGCCCGGATGGCCGCTGCGCGGCTCATGACCCGTCCGGCCCCGTGGCAGGTGCTGCCGAAGGTCTCCCGCATCGCGCCGTCAGTGCCCACCAGGACGAAGGAAGCCCGCCCCATGTCGCCGGGAACCAGGACCGGCTGCCCGATGCTCCGGTAGCGCTCCGGCAGCTCGGGGTGCCCCGGCGGGAAGGCCCGCGTGGCCCCCTTGCGGTGGACGAGGAGCCGCCTCTTCTTCCCGTCCACCTCGTGCTCCTCGAGCTTGGCGATGTTGTGGGCGACATCGTAGACCACCCACATCCCCAGGTCGCGGGGCGACTTGCGAAAGACCTGCTGGAAGACCTCCCTCGCCCAGTGGGTCAGGCATTGCCGGTTGGTCCAGGCATAGTTGGCGGCGGCCCGCATGGCGCCCAGGTAGGCACTGGCCTCCTCCGATCGGAGCGGGGTGCAGGCCAACTGCCGATCGGGGAGCTGGATGCCGTACTTCTTGAGCGCCCGCTCCATGCTGGCCAGGTAATCGGTGCAGACTTGGTGGCCGAAGCCGCGCGAGCCGCTGTGGATCAGGACGGTCACCTGGCCCGGAAAGAGCCCCAGGACGTTGGCGGCCTGCTCGTCGTAGATCTTCTCGACGACCTGGACCTCCAAAAAATGATTGCCGGAGCCCAGCGTCCCGAGCTGCGCCCTCCCCCGCTCGTAGGCCCTGGGGCTCACCGCGTCGGGATCGGCGCCGGCGATGCAGCCGGAGGCCTCGGCGGTGACCAGATCCTCCGGCTCGCCCAGGCCCTGCTCCACCGCCCAGCGCGCCCCCTGCTCCAGCGGCTTGCGGGCGTTCTCGCGCGTCAGGCGAACCTTGCCCTGGGTCCCCACCCCCGTCGGGATCGTCGCGAACAGGCCATTGACCAGCTCCTTCAGGCGGGGCAGGACCTCCGTCCTGGTCAGCTCCGTCCGCAGGAGACGCACCCCGCAGTTGATGTCGTAGCCCACGCCGCCCGGGGTGACCACTCCCGTCTCCGGATCGGTCGCCACCACCGCCCCGATGGGGAGGCCGTATCCCTGGTGGATGTCGGGCATGGCATAGGCGGCCCTCACGATGCCCGGGAGGGTGGCCGAGTTGGCGGCCTGCTCCAGGGACAGGTCGTGGCGGATCTGGTCCATGAGCTTTTCGTCGGCGAAGATGATCGCCGGCACCCGCATCCCCGGCTTGGCGTCGGGCGGGATCCGCCAGCGATACTCGTCCAGGCGCTCGATGGGGATTGCCATTTCTACCACCCCCTGAGGCGGGGGCCCCCACACATCCGGAGGCCAAATGCTCTCCCCCGCTACAGGCAGCGTATGCGAGCGCTCACCCCTTGTCAAGGCAGGGCTACGCCCCCGCTCGATCGCGTCAGCGGGGGCGTCTGGTCAAGGGACGGGGCGAGAACCCAACGAGGGGAACATCAGAGGCAGACGTTCTCAGCCTGAAGCGATTCGCGGACGAGGTCTCAGATCCGGCATTGCGCCAGCCGTGCCCAATGCCGTGGCACGACTCCATCACAACTCATTCTGGAGCGTCCTGCGGTCAGCTAGAAGCTCTCGTAGAAAGGGGACGTTGTCAGGTAAAACAGGTTGTGATACGCTCTACATTGCCATGCCGCGGGGTCCGAGACTCGATGCGCCGGGCGTCCTCCATCACGTCATGATCCGCGGGCTTGAACGCCGCCGGATCTTCCGAGAGGACCGGGACCGAGCCGATTTCGTCGCGCGCCTCGAGGCTCTCGCGAAGTCCGGGACCCTCACCGTCTACGCCTGGGCCCTCCTTCCGAACCACGCCCACCTCCTCGTGCAGACCGGGGCCCGGCCGCTCAGCCGGAGCATGCGGAGTCTCCTCACCGGGTATGCCGGAGCCTTCAACCGGCGCCATAAACGTGTGGGCCACCTCTTCCAGAACCGGTACAAGTCGGTGGTGGTTGAGGCGGAGCCCCACTTCCTCGAGCTCGTCCGCTACCTCCACCTGAACCCCCTCCGAGCCGGAGTGGTTCGCAGTCTCGCGGAACTGGACCGGTACCCCTGGAGCGGTCATGCCACGCTCCTCGGCCACCACGCCCACGCCTGGCAGACTACCGCGGCGGTGCTCACCCAGTTCCACCGGACCGCGCACCGGGCCCGGGCCGCCTACCACACCTTCGTCGCTGCCGGGATCCCGTTGGGCCGGCGCCCTGAGCTCCAAGGGGGTGGCCTGGTCCGGAGCCTGGGCGGCTGGGCGGCCGTTGCCGCGCTCCGGCGGGGCCGGGAGCATTACATGGGCGATGAGCGGGTCCTGGGCAGCTCAGCCTTCGTCGAGGCCCTCCGGCGGGAACTGGCGCCGCCAGTTCGCCCCCGCGTCCCACCCCTCCCCCTCGACCGCCTCGTCGCCAACGTCTGTGCGGCGCTTGGGATTCGGCCTGCGGCCCTCTGCGGGGGGAGCCGCCGCGCAACCCTCAGCCGGGCCCGGGAGGCTATCGCCTACCTCTGGACAGAGGTGCTGGGTCGTCCCGGCCGCCCGCTCGCCGCCGCCCTCGGGGTTCGACCCCAATCAGTTTACGAAGCCGCCGCACGCGGGCGGGAGGAGGGGGCAGCATGGGAGCGCCTCCTCCGGGGTGTTACCTGATTTACCTGGCAACGTCCCCCCACACAGATTCAGATAGGGGCTAAAGTTCGCCGGTGCGCTACGACCCGCGGCCGCCCCCGTTGCCCCCGCGACGCTCCAGGGCATCGAGGATCCGCCGGATGTCAAGGCTCAATGCCTCGAAGCGGGCATCATGCTCTGCCATGCGGGCGCGGAATTCACGGGAGATCGCCTCGAACCGCAGTTCGTGCTGCTCCATGCGGGTGTCGTGCTGCTCCATCCGCGAAAACACCTGGCGGATGTATTGCCGTAGCTCTTCAATTCCCCGCCGATGCTCTCCGTTCTCGTCGGCCTGCCGGGCGAGGACCTGACCCAGATCCCGAATAAGCGTGGCCACTATCCCGATCTCGCGTCGGAGGTCATCAATCCTCGCCCCCACCTCGGCAAACCGGACAGCAGTCCCGTCCATGTGGCCTCGCAGTATCTGCGCGAGACCTTCCAGCGTTAAGGCACTGTTCGGGTCAGCCACTCCATCCCTCACAAGTGTCGGAATCCACGAATTCGGGCAACACCGACTTGCGCAGAATCCGCTCGCTCCTACCCTGGTGAACAAATCTCCTGCTACCAGATGGCATCCCGAATGTCAAGGGTCACATGGATCTTGGAGAGGAGTTCGCATGGGCCACGTGCACGCTCGGTGGCCAGCAGCAGACCCATCAGGCGTAAGCGACGGAGGGTATTCAGGATCGCGTGAGTCACCCAGCCAGGATCTCGTAGCGGGTGTGGCGGCGGGCGGGGTGGAAGCCGGCGTCCTCGATCAGGCGCTCGATCTCGTGGAGCGGGAGCATGAAGACCGCCCCCTGGGCCGTCACGACGTTTTCCTCGATCACCGTGCTGCCCATGTCGTTCACGCCGTACTGGAGGGCGATCTGGCCGATCTTGGGCCCCTGGGTCAGCCACGAGGCCTGGATGTTCCTGATGTTGTCCAGCATCAACCGCGAGATGGCCACCGTCCGGAGATAGTCGAATCCGCTGGCCCGCTTGACGTTCGGCAGGTGCGTCCCCTCGGATTGGAAGCTCCAGGGGATGAAGGCGCGGAAGCCGCCCGTCTCGTCCTGCAGGTCACGGACCTTGACCAAGTGCTCCACCCGCTGCTCCACGGTCTCCACCGACCC
>JACQXP010000271.1 GCA_016208645.1 Candidatus Methylomirabilota bacterium
CACCGGGCCGACGCCCGTGGCGGCCGCGCTCACCCGCTCGCCGTCGAAGGTGATCCAGACCTTGGCCTCCGCCTTCCCCTTCATGGAGGTCGTGACCTGGAAATCCTCGACCTGCAGGATGGGCCGTTGCTCCTGGCGGGCTTTGAGGACGTTCTCCACGATGTACTGAAGGTCGGCCTTGGTGATGACCTTTCCCTTCTTGACGAAGTCGGCCACCAGGCCCGTCACCCGATGGGCGTAGTCGGCCGTCAGTTTCACCCCCAGCTCCTGCCGGACCGTCTCGGCCACCTTCGGCTGGGAGGGGACCTCGCTGAAGAGGCTGCGGCCCCCGTCCTTGGCTGCCGCCGCGCGGATCTCGTACAGTCGGAGCTTGAGGAACTTGTCCACCTCGGCCATGGTGGGCTCGATGGTGGCGGGGGACGGCAGGACGCGCAGGGCCGCCTTGGGATCCTTGAGCCCGTTCCCCGTGGCCAGGCAGACGACGACCTCGTCCGGACGGATGCGCCCTGTGGTCAAGAGCGCCGAGAGGGTGGCGATGGGAATGGCCCCGGCCGGCTCCACGAAGATGCTCTCCAGGTGCGCCAGTTGCTGCTGGGCCTCCAGGATCTCGGCGTCGGTCAGGATGACCCCGCATCCGCCCGATTCCCGGAGGGCCGCCAGCGCCTTCAGCCCATCCACCGGATCGCCCGCCGCGACTGCGGTGCACACCGTGAATGGCTTCTCCACCGCCGCCACGTGCTCGGCCCCTTGCTGGAAGGCCGCCACGATGGGCGAACAGCCATCCGGCTGCACCCCGATCATCCGGGGCAGACGGTCAGTGAAACCCAGCTCGTGGAATTCCTTGAAGCCTTTCCAGAGGGCCGCCATGTTGGTCCCGCAGCCCATGGGAACGATGACCACGGCGGGCGCCTGCCAGTCCAGCTGCTCGATGATCTCGAAGGCCTGCGACTTCTGTCCCTCCACCCGGAAGGCATAGTCCCCGGCGAGGTAGAACCCGTGGCGGTCGCTGGTCTCCTCGGCCAGGCGGGCAGCATCGGTGTAGGTCCCGCGCACCTGGATGACGCGCGCGCCGTACGACAGCGCCTGGGCCATCTTCCCGATGGCCGTCCCCTCGGGAACCAAGACGTAACACGGCAGGCCCGCAATGGAGGCATA
>JACQXP010000272.1 GCA_016208645.1 Candidatus Methylomirabilota bacterium
CGGTCATTGGATCGCGGGCCCCGACGATGATGCCGCCGGGCCCGTGGGGACCGCGGACCGCGGTCCCGGGGTGCGAATTCCAGACGACCACCACGGACTCATGGACACCCACAGAGAGGAGGGCCTAGACATGCCAAAGGTCACGCAACTCGTCATGAACCTGCAGAGCAAGCCTGGAGTAATGGCGAACGTGGCAGGGGTCCTGAGCAAGGCGGGCGTCAACATCGAGGGGATCTGCGCCGCGGAGACGGCCGGCCGGGGGAAGATCCGCCTCCTGGTCTCCGACGCCGCCAGGGGCGAGGCCGCATTGAAGGCGGCCAAGATTCGCTGCGGTCGCGAGGAGGGCATCTCCGTGATCCTGGAGAACCGGCCCGGGGCGCTGGCCGAGGCCGCCCAGAAGCTGGCCCAGGCCAAGATCAACATCAAGTGCGCGTACGCCACGACAGCCGGGGGTGGCCAGGCCGCGGTCGTCCTCAGCGTTTCGAATGTTCCCAAGGCCCTGACCGCCCTGGGCGGATAGCCCGGGGACCCCTGTCCGAGGCACCTGTGGCGGGGCGACCATCGGGTCGCCCCGGACCCCCGGTCTCCAATCGCAGGTTGTTCGTTCCTCCGATTTCCCCCGTCTCGTCCCTCGGTGTATCTCCGGAGATACCGCCACGTATCTGCACCCGTACCGCGGGTTGGGTCGTTCCGCATCCAGTTTCGTCCCTCGCCATCCGATACCCTACAGGGATTCCAAGGACTTATCGGTGAGGCCGGCCAACACGTCCCGATGGCACCGGCCTTGCTTTCCCCTTCCTCCCGTCCGATCAGTGAGGAGCCGGTAGGCATGCCGAACCTCCGCCTGCTGGCAGAGGTGGTCTGGGCGTCACGAGCCACGGGGCGCGGTGCGGAATCGGCGCTCTACGGTGTGCAGTGGGTGGAGCGGTTGCCTTCGGGGGCCCTCCAGTCAATTTTGCTTCGGCAGGGACTGTCCAGTGAGGCGGAGGCTCCACATGGACTCCGAGTCTGAGAGCGAAAGCCGGAACACAGAGGATCGCCCGTTCGTCCTGATCCTGGATCCTGACCCGAGGGTGGGCGAGGCACTGGTCCTGGCCCTCCGGCGACAGGCCCAGGTGGAATGGGTAGCCACCGGGATGGCGGGTTTGAGGATCGCGGCGGAATCCCCGGTGGACCTGGTGATTGCCGAGACGCATCTCCCGGACATGTCCGCGCGCGACTTTCTCCACCTCCTGCGGGTCCTGCAACCCCGCCTGCCCGTCGCCCTGCTCGGGGCAGCCACTCGTCCCGAGGAGTGGGGGAGGGACGTGGCGGACGCCCACTTTCCCAAGCCGTTCGACCTGAAACAGTTCCTCGTCTGGATCGCGGATTGTCTCACCCACCGATCGGCCGGTTGATGGGATGCACTCCTCGTGATGGTGGGACACGGGCGCACTCCGCTGGGGCGTCTAGGTCCCAAAGCCTGACCTTCCTGACGAACGCATGAAAGGGGGCGGGCGGCTTTCCCCTGAGAATTCAAGAGGTTCCCTTCCCGCTCGACATTCTCTCTCCTGGCATCCTCGTTGCTCCAGACACATCGTGTGACAGGGGGTCGCGACCGCATGGTGGATTGCGCACTGCCTGTCCAGCAGGTCCTGATCCGGCCGAATGAAGGGGGGTGAGCATCGTGGAAGCCATGATCTATGGCGCAGAGGCCGTCAGCCTCACCCTCACTGTGGCGGGGCTGCTCTGCCTGCTCGCGGCCGCGATGGCCGGCATCCTCCTCGGGTATGTTGCCGATGAGGACGCGAAGCGCAGGCGGATCGAGTGGCTCGAGGAGCCGCTTGCCATGCCTGGGCTGCCGGTACGGGTTGAGAAGGTAGAGCTTCGCAAGGCAGCCTGACCGTATCCCCCTCAGGAGCCAGAGGCTCGCAGGGTTCAGCGAGCCTCTGGCTGCGCCAGCATTTCATTGAGGTGTCATCCCTGGATTGACTCGAATTGTCGCGAGGTTATCCGAAAAACCCGTCCGGAATTGTCCACTCCGAACTTTTCGCTTGACACAAATCAAAAGTTGTTTTAGTTTCCGCTCGCATTTTTCTCCGCCTCACTGGCCAGCGATTCCAATCGAATTTGCTGGCTCACCCGATTCTGGTCCCTGCCTTATACAATGCGGATTCGGGTCCCACCGTGGGGAGGGAAGGACTCGAAGCTAACCCGGCATAACGAAGTTTTGAAGGGGAGGTGATGCTGAGCACAACTTGAAGTGGCTGCCAACGGCGGTGGGTTCTACGTCCCCGGCAAGAGCAACGGGGATCGCCATGGCGACGGATGGAATTGAGGAGGGGAGGATATGGCCGAGGAAAGATTGCCGAACCGGTGGATGTTCGTCGTGTGGGCGTTGATCATGCAGTTGTGCCTGGGAAACCTGTACACCTGGAGCATCTTCCGAACGCCCCTCATGAAGGCCTACGGTTGGACCATCCAGCAGGCGACGTGGCCGTTCACTCTCTCCGTTGTCTTCTTCGCGGTGGGGATGGTCTTCGCCGGCCGGTGGCAGGATAAGGCGGGCCCAAAGATCGTTGCAATTACCGGGGGCATTATCCTGGGCGCGGGCTTCTTGCTGGCCAGCGTGGTCGGAAACACTCTCGCGGGCATCTACATCGCCTACGGCGTCCTGGGTGGCCTGGGCGTTGGGTTCGCTTACGTGACGCCCATCGCCGTGTGCGTGAAGTGGTTCCCGGATATGCGGGGATTCATCACCGGCCTGGCGGTCCTTGGATTCGGTGCGGGCTCGATGATCGGCGCCCCGGTCGGGACGACGCTCATCGGTCGGATAGGGCCTCTTGGGACATACGCCGTCTTTGGGATTGTATTCGGCATTCTGGTTGCCCTGGCGGGGTCCCAATTGAAGAATCCGCCAGCCGGCTACAGACCCGCAGGATGGTCACCACCCGCACCGGCCGCGGGGAAGCCGGCCGTAACGAAGTATGACTACGCGCCGACGGAGATGGTGAAGACGCCCCAGTTCTGGCTCCTCTGGTTCATCTATCTGTTCGGCGCGGGGGTCGGACTGATGGTGATCTCGCAGGCGGTGCCCATGGGGGTTGAGCTCACAAAGGCGACGGCTGCTGTGGCCGCTGCCGCCTTGGGCACGATGGCCATCTTCAACGGACTGGGGCGGCCGGCCTTCGGCGCCATTTCCGACAAGATCGGTCGGAGCAACGCGACCATGCTTGCATTCGCCCTGTACATCGTGGCCCTGCTTGCGGTCCTGAGGGGTGCCGACAGCATTGCCTTGTACACGGTTGGCATCAGCATGGTGGGTTTCGCCTACGGCGGATACCTGGCCTTAATGCCGTCCTACACGGCCGACTACTTCGGGACGAAGAATCTGGGGATCAACTACGGCTGGGTCTTCAGTGCCTGGGGTGCGGCCGGAGTTCTCGGCCCGATCATCGGTGCGCAAGTCCGGGCAGTGACGGGGGCGTGGACCACCGCTTTCTGGATCCTGTCGGGGCTCTGCGTGGCTGGGATTCTCCTCGCGTTGATCACCAAGGCCCCGGCCGCCCGGGAGGTTGAGGCTCCAGCGAAAGCTTAGCTTCTCGTCAGGTGAGATAAGAAGCCGGCACCCTTCTGGTCTGGGTGCCGGCTTTTTTTCGTGCGGGGTTACCCGACGTGTTTGTGGCAACGCTCGCAAAGGCCAGGCGTCCGCAGCACCAAGCCGCCCCAGCCTGTCCCAGACCGCCCCACGGAAGGCCTGGACTTGGAAGCAGTGGGCGCAGCAGAGCTACCGGAGTATTGCGGTAATCTCACCCCGGAACGGATAAGCCACTGCCACCGCGAAGTTTGATGCTCGCGGGGCGCACCTCCATAAAGAAGCTGCATTGGAGCGGAAACCCACTCGGGCATACTCGTTGCAAATACCTCCGGTAGGGCGCAAGGATTTATCGGGGCGCCGCAAGGAGGTGAGGCGTCGTGGAATACCTGGAGGTCGTGACAGGACTCAGGGACAGCATCCCGTTCTTCGCGGGGGTGGTCCTCGTGGCCGCGATGGCGGGCCATGTCTGGCTCGGCTGGACGTACGAGGAGATCCTGAGCAGGTTGCGTGCGTCCATGGAGGAGAAGGGGCGCGAGCCGCTGAAGAAGGCCGCCTGAGCCGGGACAGATGGCAAAGGGGTCTCCCGCAAATGGGCAGCCGTAGGGCTTCCCCGCGGGCGAGGGGAGTAGGAATATGCTAGCTGTTGAGGTCGCGGGGCTCGACTGGCTCCCAAGCGTCGTGGCTTTCGTAGGTGGTATAGTCTTGACGCTCGGGCTGGTGCTCGCGATCTGGGTTGGATGGGTACGCGATCCAGGCCCAGGCTCACTTGCCGAGTCGTGGGGGGCAGATCGGTAGGGACCAAGCCGCGCCGTCCACCAGGCGAAACACGTGGGACGGGCGGGGCCAAGGGAATTTCGTGTCTCCTCCGGGGCATCCGTGCCCCGATGAGATGAACCCACCGGGTTTTCTCTTGCCGCAGGGTGCGCAGTCGAATACATTCTCCCCGCCATGCCGCCATCCGACCGCAGGAACACCCGGGCGCGACCGGACAGTCTCAAGACGTTCTCCACGAACCGGAAGGCCCGGTACGACTACCACATCGAGGAGACCTACGAGACGGGGATCGCCCTCCTCGGCAGCGAGGTAAAATCCATCCGACAGGGTCGGGCCAACCTGCGGGACAGCTACGCGGCATTCGAGCGCGGCGAGCTCTTCCTCCACAACTGCCACATCAGTCCGTACGCGCAGGCCAGCCGGTTCAACCCGGAGCCGCTGCGCCCCCGGAAGCTCCTGCTGCGACGCCAGGAGATCGAACGCCTGCGGGGGAAAGTGGAGGAGAAGGGGCTCACCCTGGTTCCCCTCAGCCTGTACCTGAAGGGCCGCTACGTGAAGGTGGAGCTGGCCCTGGCCCGGGGAAAAAAGCAGTACGACCGGCGGGAGGATATCAAGCGGCGCGAGGCGGACCGCGAGGTCGCCCAGGCCTCGCGAGGGCGGGCGAAGATTCCCTGAGCCCGCAGCGGCGACATCGCCCGGCGTCGGTTGACATTCCCGTGCCGTCGCCGTAGACTATCCTTCGGCGATGGTGTTTCACGGCTCACGCATCACGTTTCACGTTCTTCGACAGGACAGGGGGTGCACCGGTTTCGACGAGGACACGGGGGTACAGGTGGCATGCCGAGTCCCCACCGACTCGTAAAAAGGTGGGAAACACACAACTGCCGACGCTGAGTTGGCACTCGCTGCCTAACTAGCAGCGACGTCCTCCTCACCGTGCCTGCCGGGTGAGATCAGGGCGTCAGACAGGTAGGCTAAGCCTGCTGGTCCCGGCCCGGGACCGGCAGGACGAAAACCAACGGGCTGGCTGCCGAGATCCCCGCCGACGGGGCCGCTGGGCGGCGAGATCCAAAACGTCGGCTACGCATGTAGAGGCCTTTGCCGACAGGTTCTCGGACGGGGGTTCGACTCCCCCCACCTCCACCATAGACGGAACGGGCTCCCCAGGGGGCCCGTAATTCTTTGGGGCAGTTCCACTGCCATCTCTCGCCCCGGAACCGCGGCACCGATTGGGACCCCTCGACAGGGACAGAGACAGCGACAGTTCGACTGCCTGCCAGTCGTTCCGGAACAGGGGCACGGAGGTTCATGCTCGTGGCGACGCTCGCCCCCGAGGTTGTTGACGCCATCGTGAAGGGAACGCACGGCGATCCTTTCGGGATTCTCGGCCCCCAGGCCCTCCCGCAGGGAGAGGGTGCCGGCGTGGTCATCCGCGCATTCCTTCCCGGGGCAGAGAAGATCACCGTCCTTCCCCTGGGGACCATCCTGCCTGCCCAGCCGATGACACGGATTCACCCCGACGGGTTGTTCGAGGCGGTCATCCCCGGCCGGCGCGAGTTCTTCCCGTACCGTCTCCGCTGCACGGGACCCACAGGCACGGAGGCGGACATCGAGGATCCCTATCGCTTCCCCCCCACGCTCAGCGACTACGACCTGTACCTGCTGGGGGAAGGCGCCCACTACCGTGTCTACGAGAAGCTGGGGGCGCACGTGCTGACCCTGGAGGGGGTCCCCGGCGTCCGGTTCAGCGTCTGGGCACCCAGCGCCCGTCGCGTCAGCCTGGTCGGCGACTTCAATGGATGGGACGGTCGGGTGCACCCGATGCGACTGCATCCCGGCAACGGGATCTGGGAGATCTTCCTCCCGGGCCTCGGCGTCGGGACCCTGTACAAGTTCGAGGTGTTGTCCAGATCGGGCGGGCCGATCACGCTGAAGGCGGATCCGTACGCCTTCGCCTTCGAGCAGGGTCCCGCCCCGGCCTCGGCCGTGACCGACCTGGCCTCCCAGTGGGGCGACGCCGCCTGGATGGCGGACCGGGGGAAGCGGCACGCGCCCGATGCGCCCCTCGCCATCTACGAGGTCCACCTGGGGTCCTGGCGACGGGCGCCCGAGGACGGGAACCGGTTCCTGACCTACCGGGAGCTGGCCCGGGAGTTGATCCCGTATGTGACCGAGATGGGCTTCACCCACGTGGAACTGCTCCCCGCCACGGAACATCCCTATTACCCCTCCTGGGGGTACCAGACCCTCGGGTACTTCGCCCCGACGTGCCGGTACGGCAGCCCCCAGGACTTCATGGCCTTCGTGGACACGTTGCACCAGCACGGGATCGGCGTCATCCTGGACTGGGTGCCGGCCCACTTCCCCCAGGATCCCCACGGCCTGATCTACTTCGACGGGACCCATCTGTACGAGCACGAGGATCCCCGCCTGCGGGAGCACCCGGACTGGGGAACGCGGATCTTCAACTACGGCCGCAACGAGGTGGCGAACTTCCTCCTGGGCAGCGCCCTCTTCTGGCTGGACACGTACCACATTGATGGCCTGCGCCTGGACGCCGTGGCCTCCATGCTCTATCGGGATTACTCCCGGGAGTCGGGGCAGTGGCTCCCCAACCGGTACGGCGGGAACGAGAACCTGGAGGCCATCGCCTTCCTCAAGCGGTTCAACGAGGTGGTGTACCGGCAACACCCGGACGTGATGACCATCGCGGAGGAATCCACGGCCTGGCCGATGGTCTCCCGCCCCACCTACGTCGGCGGGTTGGGCTTCGGCTTCAAGTGGAACATGGGCTGGATGCACGACCTGCTCACCTTCATGAGCAAGGATCCGGTCCACCGGAAGTACCATCACAGCAACCTGACCTTCGGGCTGCTGTACGCCTGGCACGAGAACTTCATCCTGCCGCTGTCGCATGACGAGGTGGTGCACGGCAAGGGCTCGCTGCACGGCAAGATGCCGGGGGACGACTGGCAGAAGTTCGCCAACCTCCGGGCCTTTTTCACGTTCATGTACGGGCACCCCGGGAAGAAGCTCCTCTTCATGGGGGGCGAGTTCGGCCAGACCCGCGAGTGGGACCACGACGCCAGCCTGGACTGGCATCTGCTGGAGATGGGGCCATACCACCGGGGTTTGCAGCGGCTGGTCCGGGACCTCAACGCCGTGTATCGGGCGCAGCCGGCCCTGCACGAGGTGGACTTCGAGCCGGCGGGCTTCCAGTGGATCGACTGCAACGACTGGGAGGGGAGCGTGATCTCCTTTCTGCGTCGAGCCCGGGACCCGGAGAACTTCCTGGTGGTGGTGTGCAACTTCACGCCGGTGGTCCGGCAGGGCTACCGGATCGGGGTGCCCCGCGCCGGTCTCTACCGGGAGGTTCTCAACACGGACTTGGAAATATACGGGGGGAGCAACGTGGGTCACGCCGAAGGCGTCCGGGCCGAGGCGGTCCCCCAGCATGGATTCCCGCACTCCGTGTCGCTGACGCTGCCGCCCCTGGCCACGCTGGTGCTTCGGCCGGAGGGCTGAGACGATCTCTGACGAGGACCATGAGGCCTATCCATGCAGGTCCTGCGGATCATCCCTGAACGGTGCACCGGGTGCATGCGGTGCGAGCTGGCGTGCTCGTACGTCCAGACGGGCGCCTTCCAGCCCGCGCGCTCGGTCATCCGGGTCGCGCCCTTCGAGGCGCACACCAGCTACGCCCCCTACACCTGCCCCCAGTGTGCGGAGGGGTGGTGCCTGACCGCCTGCCCAGTCGGCGCCATCACCCTCTCGCCCGTCGGGGCCAAGATCGTCCTGGACGACCAGTGCGTTGGGTGTAAGCTCTGCACCATCGCCTGCCCCTACGGGACGATCTTCTACAACCCCCAGACGCAGAAGGCGTTCAAGTGTGACCTGTGCGGCGGGGAGCCGGCCTGTGCCCGGGCCTGCCCCACCGCGGCTATCGAGTACGTCGAGGCGGAGACGGCCGACTGGCTGGGCGCCTTCGCGGCCGAGCGGGCGCCGCGCCACCAGGAACTCCAGGTCGCCGGCGCGGGGGTGCGGTGATGGCGACGCGGCACCTGATCGTGGGCGGGGGCACGGCCGGCCTGAACGCCATCCGGACGATCCGCGCGCACGACCGGGGCGAGTCGGAGATCGTCCTGGTCTCGGCCGAGCGGCCGTACTCCCGCATGGTGCTCCCGTACTACCTGGGCCGCAGCATCGCCGAGGCCCACGTCTTCACGGCTACCCCGGCGCACCTGGCCCAGCTCCAGGTCCAGGCCCACCTGGGGCGACGGGCGGCCACCCTGGACCCGGCCGCCAACCGGCTGACCCTAGACGATGGCACGGTCCTCCCGTACGACAATTGCCTGATCGCCACCGGCTCCTCGGCCGTGCGCGCCCCGGTGCCCGGGGCCGATTCGCCCGGCGTCCACAGCTTCTGGACGCTCCCGCAGGCGCGGGGCGTGGTGGGTGAGATCCGGGAGGGGAGCCACGTTGTGCTGGTGGGGGCGGGCTTCATCGCCTTCACCCTCCTGAACGCCCTCCTGGCCCGGAAGGCCCACCTCACCATCGTGGAGATCGCGCCCCAGCTCCTGCCGCGCATGATCGACCGGACGGGCGCCGAGATGGTCGAGAAGTGGCTCCGGCGCGACGGGGTCGCCATCCGGACCGGCGCCACCCTCACGGCCATCGAGGACGCCCAGGGCCAAAAGCGCCTCCGGTTCCGCCAGGGGGAGGACCTGCTGGCCGACGCGGTCCTCATGGCGACCGGGATCCGCGCCAACCTGGAGTGGCTGCAGGGGTCGGGGATCTGGGTGAATCGCGGGATCGTCGTGGACGACCACCTGCGCTCGAGCGTCGGCAACGTCTATGCCGCGGGGGATGTCGCTGAGGGCCTCGATCTTGTAACCGGCCAGCCGGCCGTGCACGCCATCGAGCCCACCGCCATGGAGCACGGCCGCGTCGTCGGTGCCAACATGGCAGGACGGAATATCGCCTACCGGGGCAGCCTCCTGATGAACATCGTCGAGGTCTGCCACCTGGACATCGCCAGCTTCGGGGCGTGGGATGACCCGGCGGCCGAGGCCGTCGCGGCGACGCGGCCGGAGCGGTGGGCGTACCGGAAGCTCCTGTGGCGGGGGGATCGCCTGGTCGGCGCCATGATCCTCGGGATGAGTAGCGACATCTGGACCACCAACGACGTCGGGATGTTGAAGGGCCTGGTCCAGGCGGGCAGCGACCTGGGTCCCTGGAAGGAGCACCTCCGCCGCCATCCCTTCGATATCAAGCCGGCGTTCATCGCCGCGGGGACGACGGCGCGGCTCCTGCCCCAGACCATCCTCGGCCGGCCGTCGGTGCCGGTGGGACCGGTGATGTAGTGTGGTGTCTCAGAAGTTCGCGCCAGAATTCCTCGCCGCCGAGGACGTCCCTCCGGGCGTCGGGCCTCGTCGATGCCGGGCCGGCCTTGCTCCGGCGTCGCCGCCCCGCCAACGGAGCGCGCCGCGCCGTGGAAGGGAACTTCAGACTAACGTCGCATCCCTGGCGACCACGGCGACCGGACCCGGCCGGCCCCGCGGGCCCGCCGCCTCGGGGCGCCCCCGGCGGCTCGGAACCGCGCCGCGGGTGTTTGTCTGGCTATGGCGACGCTTTCCCTGGCGATGAGGCTGGATGATGGGTGAACCCACGATAGAGCACACGGCTATCGGCGTGAAGGACCATCCCGCGCAGCAGGACCTGCCCGGTGGCTACGCGGGAGCCATCCTGCGGGTGGACCTGACCAGCGGGCGGATCTGGACCCAGCTCTGGACGCCGGAGGAGATGCGCCAATATCTCGGCGGGACGGGCCTGGGGGCCAGGCTCCTGTGGGAGGA
>JACQXP010000273.1 GCA_016208645.1 Candidatus Methylomirabilota bacterium
CTGGCGGGCCTCAGCAACGCCGTCCCGCTGGTGGGGAAACGGCTGGAAGACGCGCGGATCGTCATCGGCGGCGCGGGCTCGGCCGGCCTGGGGGTGGCGCGCCTGCTACTCGCGGCCGGGGCGCGACAGCTCATCGTCTGCGACCGGGCCGGCTCCCTGCACAAGTACCGGGCCTCCCACATGGACTGGGTGAAATCGGAGATCGGCCGGCAGACCAACCCCCAGAACGCCGCCGGATCGCTGGCCGACGTCCTGAAGGGGGCCGATGTCTTTGTCGGCCTCTCGGCGGCACACACGGTCAGTCCCGAGATGGTGTCCGGCATGGCGCAGGACGCCATCGTCTTCGCCTTGGCGGTCCCGACGCCCGAGATTTCGCCGGCCGAGGCCAAGCAGGCCGGCGCGAAGATCGTCGCCACCGGGCGGTCGGACTTCCCCAATCAAATGGACATCGCCCTGGTGTTCCCTGGCGTGCTGCGCGGCCTCCTGGACGTGCAGGCGCATAACGTCACCACGGCCATCCTCCTGGAGGCGGCCAAGGCCCTGGGCGCCGTGGTGCCGGAGGCGGATCGCAGCCCGGAGCGGATAATCCCCGCGATCTTCGACTTTCACGTCGCCCCCAGCATTGCCGCCGCCGTGGCCAGGATCGCCATGGCCACCGGCGAGGCCCGCAAGCAGATGGATCCGGGGGAGATCGTGGACCGGACGCTCCGCTTCATCTACGAGGGGAGCGCGCCGGTGGAACCGCGGGCGCCGGGGAAGACGCTCACCCTGAAGGAGGAGGCGCTGGAGCTGCACCGCCGCTTCCGCGGCAAGCTCCAGGTCGTGAGCAAGGTGCCGATCCGCGATGCGCACATCCTGAACTTGCTCTACCTGCCGCCCGGCGCCGCCATCCCCGCCAAGGCCATCCTGGAGGATCCCGGCAAGGTGTATGAGCTCACGGCCAAGGGGAACCTGGTGGCCGTGGTCAGTGACGGCAGCGCGGTCCTGGGCCTGGGCAACATCGGCGCCCGGGCGGCCATGCCGGTCATGGAGGGCAAGGCGGTCCTCTTCAAGACCTTCGGCGGCGTGGAGGCCTTCCCGATCTGCATCGCGACCCAGGACCAGGACGAGATCGTGGAGGTGACCAAGGCCATCGCGCCGGTCTTCGGCGGGATCAACCTGGAGGACATCTCGGCGCCCCGTTGCTTCTACGTGGAGGACCGGCTGAAGCGGGAGACCGACATCCCGATCTTCCACGACGACCAGCACGGGACGGCCGTGGTGGTGACGGCCGGCCTCATCAATGCCCTCAGGCTCACGGGGCGCAGCTTCGAGACCACCCGCGTTCTTATCAACGGAACGGGGGCCGCGGGCATCGCCGTGGCCAGGATGCTCCTGGGGCTGGGGGCGGCCGACGTCATCCTGTGCGACACGCGGGGGGCCATCTACCAGGGGAGATCGGAGGGGATGAACTGGGCCAAGGAGGAGATCGCCCGCCTCACCAACAAGGCCAGGGTGACGGGGAAGCTGGCCGATGCCATCAAGGGGTTGGACGTGTTCATCGGCCTGTCCGGTCCCAAGCTGCTGACCCCGGACATGGTCCGGAGCATGGCGCCCAATCCCATCGTGTTCGCCATGGCCAATCCGGTCCCCGAGATCCTGCCGGACGAGGCCCGGGCCGGGGGCGCGGCCATCGTGGCCACGGGCCGATCCGATTTCGAGAACCAGGTGAACAACTCGCTGGGGTTCCCGGGCATCTTCCGCGGGGCCCTGGACGTGCGGGCCCGGGACATCAATCAGGCCATGAAGACGGCCGCGGCGGAGGCCATCGCGTCGCTGATCAGTGAGAGGGAGCTGCGCCCCGACTACATCATTCCCCACATGCTGGACTTCCGGGTGCCGGTGGCCGTGGCCAAGGCGGTGGCCACCGCCGCCATGGGAAGCGGCGTGGCACGCATCAGCGTGGATCCGGAGGTCGTGGCGGAAAACGCCCGGGCCTTCATCTACGAGGGCAAGCTGGGACTGGTGGCCTGACCCGGATAAATCCGGACTAATTGGCTCATGGCCAAGGGCTGAAACGTTCCCACAGCGGAGGGTGGCCCATGGAGCTGCTGGCCAAGACCAAAGGAGAGGAGTTCCAGGATGCAGCCCTGCGACTCTTCAACATCGCGGCGGAGCATCTGAATCTTGATTCCGGCATCCGCGAGAAGCTCAAGTGGCCCAAGCGGGAACTGACGGTGCACTTCCCAGTGAAGATGGACGACGGGAGCATCCATGTCTTCGTCGGCTACCGGGTCCAGCACAACGTGACCCGGGGCCCGGCCAAGGGCGGCATCCGCTACCATCCCGATGTCACGCTGGAGGAGGTGCGGGCGCTGGCGGCGCTGATGACCTGGAAGTGCGCGGTGGTCAACGTGCCCTTCGGGGGGGCCAAGGGCGGCGTGCGCTGCGATCCGAAGAAGATGTCCCTCCGGGAGCTAGAGGGGCTCACGCGCCGCTACACCACGGAGATCTCCGTCTTTCTGGGGCCGGAGTCGGACATCCCGGCACCCGATGTGTACACCAATGCCCAGACGATGGCCTGGATCATGGACACCTACAGCATGCACAAGGGCTACTCGGTCCCGGGCGTGGTCACAGGGAAGCCCATCGCCATCGGAGGGTCGCTGGGGCGCAAGGAGGCCACGGCCCGCGGGTGCGTCTTCACCATCCAGGAGGCCGCCCGTGAACTGGGCCTGGACCTCTCCCGGGCCACAGCCGTGATCCAGGGGTACGGCAATGCGGGCTCGATCGCGGCCATGCTGTTGCACGAACTGGGCGTGCGCATCATCGCCGTGAGCGATTCGCGGGGCGGTGCCTTCAACCCGAAGGGGATCGACCCGGCCCGGGCCCTCGAGCACAAGGGGAAGACGGGAACCGTGGCCACCTTCCCCGAGGCGGATCGGATCGGCAATCAGGAACTCCTGGAGCTGCCGTGCGACCTCCTGGTCCCCGCGGCGCTGGAGGGAGTCATCACGAAGGAGAACGCGCCGCGGATCAAGGCGCGGATCCTGGCCGAGGCGGCGAACGGGCCCACCACGCCGGAGGCGGATCCCATCCTCTTCGCCAACAATGTGTACGTGATCCCGGACATCCTGGCGAATGCCGGTGGCGTGACCGTGTCCTACTTCGAGTGGGTGCAGAACCTGGAAATGCTCCACTGGAGCGAGGACGACGTCAACCGGCGGCTGCGCGACATCATGACCCGAAGCTTCCAGGAGGTGCGCGAGATCGCCGCGAAGGAGCGGGTGGACATGCGGACCGCGGCCTACATCCTGGCCGTGGGACGGGTCGCCGAGGCGACCCTGCTGCGCGGCGTGTATCCCTGATTCAATGGAAAACCGACAACCGACAATGCTAAACCGGTCACCGGGCATCTCGGTTGTCAGTTGTCCGTTGTCGGTTTGAAATTTTACATTGCCGAAGGCTACTGCCGAAGGATGAGGAGGGGGCAATGAAAGCGACCGACATCTTCCGCCAGGACCACACCATCATCCGGAAGGCCCTGGTCTCCTTGGACCGGGCGCTCTTGATGCAGACGTCACAGTGGACCATCGTGGCCCGGAACGTGGCGACTTACCTGGACATCGAGCTGCGCGAGTATCTGGGGTCGGAGGAGCGCTGGGTGTTCCATCCCCTGGCCGAGACCGGGCCGGATGCGACCGGCGTGGTCGCCGAACTCACGCGGGAGCACCGCGACCTGGAGGCGCGGCTGGCGGAGTTCAAGGCCCTCACCCGGCCGCCCATCGCCGAAGCCGCCGCCTCGACCGTCCGGGAGAAGGGGGTGGCGCTGGTGAAGGCGTTCCTCCACCACATGTTCCTGGAGGAGGAGGTCGGATTCGTCCTGGCGGAAGAGCGCCTGGGAACGGCTCGCCTGGAGGAGGTCGCCGACCGCGTCTTCCTGCTGCAAGAGGCCGGGCGGGAGCTGGAAGAGCCGGCGGCGATAGATTGAATACAGGGGTCGGGGGACGGCAAAGGCGGAATGACCAATGAGCCAATGACCAATGACCAATGGGTTCTGAGTTCGATTGGGATTTGGTCATTGGTAATTGGTCATTGAGTGGTCATTGGAGAGGAGGTGGGTCATGCGGGCCCTGACGCGGCGGCAATTCCTCCAGACATCCGGCGCGGCAACGGCCACGGGGGTCCTGGCGGGGCTGGGCCTGGACCTCGCGCCGTTCACGGCCGAGGCGCAGGTCCTCCGGACCCGCGAAGCCAAGGAAGTCCCGACGGTGTGCATGTACTGCGCCGTGGGCTGCGGCCAACTGGCCGCGGTCGAGAACGGCCGGATCATCAATATCGAGGGCGACCCGGATAACCCGATCAACCAGGGGGCCCTGTGCTGCAAGGGCAACGCCGACATCCAGATCGTGTACAACGAGCGGCGGCCCATGCGGGTCTGGTACCGCCGGCCCAACGGCGAAACCTGGGAGCAGAAG
>JACQXP010000274.1 GCA_016208645.1 Candidatus Methylomirabilota bacterium
GGTGCCGGGCCCGGTCCGGCGCCACCTTCTGGAAGCGCTTGAAGAAGGCGAAGGGCTGGTGGTGATAGCTGAACGTTCCTTCCTTGAGCGTGCCGGCCTCGGCCTCGTTCCAGCCGCCCGAGTACCAGGCCCAGGCGATGCCCTTCTCGGTAAGCCGGTCGCCGATGGTCGGCATGGTTTGGACCGGCAGGAGTCGGGCTTTGTCGAGGTGCGGATTGTGGGGTCCGCCGATCGGCTCCATCGTGTTGACGCCGTAGCCGTCGGGCGTGACGTAGCCGTCCTTGATCCTCTTGCCGGTGCCGTCGAGCTTGGCGACCATCTTCTCCGGCGCGTCCGGGTAGACCGGGGTGCAGGCGCAGACCAGCCAGAAATGATTGAGGAAGGAGCCGCCGAAAGCGGCGTGGAAGAAGTTGTCCGCGAGCGTGTAGCGCCTGGCGTAGTCCCAGAGCATGAGCCGGGAGGTGTCCCAGTAGCCCATGGCGTAGCCCTTAGCGTCAGAGATGAGGGCAAACTTGTCCATCCTGCCGCCGTTGATCTGCTCCTGCTGCTGGTAGAAGGCGTGGATCAGGCTCCCCAGCTTCTCGCCGGGCTTGTAGTACTTGTGCAGCGGGAACGGTCCGTTCGGCAGCTTCTCCGGGATCGCGGCGTAGGGGACGGGCGGCCTCTGTCGAAGGTCCAGCGGCGCCGGCAGCGTCTCGTAGGGCTTGCCGGTCTCATCGGTCTGGACCGCCGCGGCACCCGCGTTGGCCAGACCATTGGCGCCAGGGAAGTTGCCGTAGAGGTGGTCGAAGCTGCGGTTCTCGAGATAGATGACGACGATGGTGTCGATCTTCCCGAGGCCGTCCGGCACAACTTGCGCCGTCGCCGCGCTCGTCCATAGCACGACGGCCGCGGCGACGATCGTCAGGAGCCGACGACCGCTGATGTGAGACATGGCGATCCTCCTCGCAGGCTGCCAAGAAAATGCTCTCGTCGCCGGACGGTGCGCGTGACTCTCCCGGCAATCCCCAGATGGACCGGCCCGCGGCGCCCATCCCGGGGTGATGGTGCTAAACTGGCGGCGTTCGGACACTCCTTCCATTTCTTTTTTGCTACTCGGCACGAAGGTGGACACGGGGCGGCGCCTGAACTGGCCATCCCCGCTCGTTGGAACAACCGGAGCGGTCGCGTCAGAGAAGGAAGACAGTATTGGCCCTGTTTGTGGGAGGAAGCTAGCACCGGCGGGAGGGCGTGTCAAGCCAGAGGCTGGCGGCGGAAATGGGGCGGGGGGGATCGGGCACGCGGGTTGCCGGCCGTCGGTTCCTTTTGGCTCCGGAGCCTCCCCACTGCGCCCCACCCGTCGAAGGACCGGCCGGGTCCCCCATTAGAAAGTCTGAGTAAGGGAGAATGTGAATTATTTAAGGGCGTCCCTATTTTCCCGGGGGGTTGGGGGGCGGGGGTTGGTCCAAACAGGAAGCCCGTCGGCCACGAAAGAACGTTCAGGCACGGCTGTCGGGTGGGAGGATACGGCAAGAAATTGACAGCCATGATTCTAGCTGCTATTCTGGCCATGTCCTTGAACCTTGGAGGTGCTCCCATGCCGACGATTGACCGGTTCGTGCCTATCACCCAGGCCAAGAACCGCCTGCTGGACCTGGCCCGGGAGGTTGAGCGGGATGACGGGGTAGTCGCCATTACCCGGAACGGCGTGCCGGCCGCCATCCTGTTGAGCCCCGCCAAGTTTGAGGGGCTCCTGGAAACCCTGGAGATTCTGAGCGACGCTCGGACCATGCGCGCCCTGCATCGCTCGCTGGGTCAGGCAGCCGCAGGCAAGTGGGTCTCGGAATCCCGCGTGTTCGGCCGCGAATGACCCTCCACCGGATCCGGTACACGCCCGCCGCGACTGAGTCGATTCGGCATCTGCATCCCACTGTCAAGGTGGAAATCCTGTTGGCCGGCCCGCGCAAGGACATCTACGAGGTTTTCCGGAGGTTCCTGGAGCAGAGCAAGGGCACGATCTGAGCATAATCCTTCCCACAACAGTCTGCCCGGCGCGTCGTGACCTTCCTGGAAGAGGCCATCCGTGGTCTGGACTGCCGAATCAGCTTCCAGCCTCCTTGGATGCCATCCCGGAGGGTCTGGAGATAAATCTGCGCAATCTGCGAAATCTGCGGATTAATCAGCGTGGGTTTATGACTGCCCTCCTGCTGTCTCCGGCCGGCCCCCTAGGAAGCGCTGCATGGCGGCCAGCCGCTCCGGAAGCGTGAAGCACAGCATGTTCAGATCCCGCTCATAGGCCAGCCCCGCGCCTCCGCATGGTTGACCATGTAGGCGACCTCCCGCGCGGTCAGCCGGGTCCCGATGGGGACGATGGCGGCGCCCAGCACTCACCCCGGAACGCGAGGGCCGGCCGGTCCGCCGTTCCCGGGTGGGCGGCATGGTGACGGAGGATATCTGCGAACGTCATGGGTCCGGCCGGATCAGGAACGGACGAAGGGATACCGCTGCCGGGGAGTCTCCCAGTCCACCGCGTGGGGCTCGGTATAATCCAGGGGCCGCCACGGCGGGACCAAGGGCAGGCTCTGCCCGCCGTCCACGTTGATCACCTGGCCGTTGATGTAGGCGGCATCATCGGAGGCCAGGAACGCCACGAGGCGGCCGACCTCGCGGGCTTCTCCCCACCGGCCCAGCGGCGTGATGGCCCGGACCATGTTGGCGATGCCCGCCTCCTCCAGGAGGGGCGTGGTCATCTCGGTGGCGATCACCCCGGGGGAGATGACGTTCACGGTGATCCGATGCTTCCCCAGCTCGGCCGCCATGCACTTCCCCAAGAGCTTCACCCCGGCCTTGGCGGCGCAGTAGTGGGCCTGCTGGTTCCCGTTGTAATCGGCCATGACCGATGCCGTCACAATCATCCGCCCGCCCTTCCGCTGGGCGACCATCTGCCGGGCCACGGCCTGGCACACGCTGAAGGTCCCGGTCAGGTTGACGTCAATCATCCGCTGCCACTGCTCGGCGGTAATGTCCAGGAAGGGCACCAGCCGCGAGAAGCCCGCATTGGCGAAGAGGTCGCACATGAAGGCCAGCATGAGCCCCGCCGCCACGCAGGGGCCCTGGACCTGGGCGATGGTCGGCTTCACCGTGTTCCGGATCGCCAGCGACTTGTCGAAGTACAGGAACTGCTCCCGCTTCAGGCGCCGCTCGGGGTCCTTCCAGGTCGTCTGGGCCTCGCGAGACCGGGCCTTGCGGCCGCCGGCCTCCATATTGGGGGCCGGCCCGCTGATGTCGTGCCCGGCGGAAAAGGACTTGCCGGCCCCCGCGATGATGATGACCCGGATGGCCTCATCCAGGTCGGCCTGTTTCACCGCCTCGTCCAGCTCCTCGATGAGGACGTCGTCCAGGGCATTCCGCCGCTCCGGGCGGTTCAGGGTGACCCGGACCACCGGGCCGTCGGTCTCGTAGAGCCCCGTCCCATCCCATGGGGACACCTCCTTACACAGCCTGAGGCCGTTGGATGAATTCGAGGGTGATGCCGTCCGGGTCGCTCTGGATCAGCTCCAGCATCAGCCCGGCGACGCGCAGGTTCGCGACCCGCATGCGGGTGCCGGGAAAACCGGTGATCCGGCTGATGTGCGGCGCCTGGAGCTCCCGGTCTGCCTCCAGGCTCATCCCCAGGAGATCGCGGTAGAACAGGAGCGAGCGATCCATGTCGCTCACCGTGAAGCTCGCATGGTTGAAACCGCTGACAATGGCCATGGCGCATCCAGTCTCCTCGTGAGGCGTTACCCTCCCAGCAGGATCCGCCGGGGGTCAATGACCTCGCGGATGAGGCGCACCTGGCGCGGGGAGAGTCGCCTTGGTTATTCCCCGACCCGGGCGCTGGCCCACCCGGCGGCGGTCATCTCCCCCGCCGCGTTCTCGACCCAGATCTCCAACTCCAGGCGGGTCCCCTCGGTATCCCGGCTCTCGCCGGTCACGGCCCCGCGCGCGGTGATGGTCTCCCCGGAGTAGACCGGGCGGATGAACTTCATCTTCTCCCATCCGGTCGTGAACCAGGCGGGCCCGAAGAAGCTGGTGAGCATCTCCGTCAGGTACACGGCTTCCATCATCCCCTGGATCATGGTGGTGGGCAGGCCGCCCTTCCGGGCGATCCCGATGTCGGTGTGGATGTTCCGCAGGTGCTTCCCCACGCCCGAGAAGACCGCGACCTGCTCCTGGGTCACGTGCTTGACCAGCGGGGGGAGCGGCGTGCCGGGGGTGAGACCCGGGCGGGTCCGTGCGACCGGCTCCACGTCTTTGCGGTATGCACCGGTGACGCGCTTCTCCACCGCCTCGGCGGTACTCTTGCCCACCACGGGGCCCGGCTCGATGCGCAGGATCTCGATGCCCCGATGGCGGAGGAGGGCCCGGCCGTCCTAGCCTCTCGCGTCCGCCTCCATGACCACGTAGCCCTTACCGCGCCGCTCGTACTTCTCGACATATTTCCCCCGGAGGCGCGCTCGCTCCCCGGCGAACACCGGGTTCACGAACCACAGCTCTTCCTGGGTATGCAGCCCCACCACCGTGTTGGGATCGTAGACCGTGGTGAAGAGCTGGAGCAGGTCGTTGGCCAGGATGCCGGCGTGCCCGATGCGCTTGCCGAAGGGGGAGTCCCCGAAATACCAGGGATGGTAGTCATCCATCATGAAGGCAAAGGTCTTGATCTTGTGGTCCGTGATCACCTCCTCGATCGGACCAAACTCCTCGCCGACTTCGACCAGCTCATACAACCCCTCTTTGAGCTTCCTACCACCGGCCTCTCCCATGGGTTGCTCTCCTCTCTTGGCTCCAGAGATGATTTCGGCCTCCACCGGCCAATCGAGAGCGTTGAGCGCCCGCGGCTGCCATTGTCTCACCTATCCCTTGACCGCCCCCGCCACCATACCGCGGATCAAGCGCCTCTGGAGAAAACCGAAATTCCGATCCAGGCGCAACGCCACCGCCAAGCCGAGGAGCATGGAGACAGCCACCGTGGTGATAAAAAAAGAACGCGGTGGTGTTCAGCGCACTCCAAAATCTCGGCTCGGTCAGCTTCGCCCGGTAATTCTCGAGACCGTTGAAGCCGTCATTGGCTGTCCCCCACCGGGAGGCCTACCCGAACCACATCCAGAGCCCGTTTTGGGTGGGGCCCGGCGCATGCGTTCGGGTAGGCCCCACGCTCTGGCTACTCCCAGGGTATCTTGCCTCTGTGGGTCCCTACCTTGTAACCGCGCTCCTTCAGCAGCGCGACCACTGCCGCGTTGGAACGGTTCAGGGCTTCCTTCACAGACGCCTGGCGGGCGTAGGCGACATGGAGCTCATTGCCGTGCTTCTTCATGATCTCGCCCCACTCGGGAATCTTCGGGAACTGGGACTCGGGCAAGTTGGCCTTGAACTGGCGCTCCGCCACGGCCAGCCAGCCGTGCCTGGCGCGGACATCCTTGTCGGCCAGGACCGATGCGCGGTTGGGCGCGATCGCCGAGGGGCAGGCACCCAAGATTATCCGCCTCCACTTCGTCCGCGAGGATGTAATCACCGGTTGAGGGTTCCCCGGGATCTCTCGGGGTTGGGCGACCTGGCTCAGCATTTTGAGTTGAGCCGCGAGCAGATCCTCGAGCGGCTCTTCCAGTACGCCGCATGCCTGGCCGCATCCGGAGCATTCCCGCATCTGAGACAAAGCCACTAAAGCCGCAACGTCCCCTCGCACTTCCGGGAACGCGCGCTCGGTTTCATCGCGCCCGAATTCGGAAGCAATGGTGAATGCGCGGACTGCGCGAAAAATCGGCGTCAATCGTCGCCCGGGTGATGTCTTGGATTTCATATGCATTCTGCGTAGTCGCGTCCATTTTGAAACGGCGGAAGTTGTTTGAGAAGATCATCGTGCCGCCGGGTGCCAAAAGCTTCATGGCTTTTTTGATCAACCATGCATGATCCCTTTGCACGTCCAGCGTCCGACGCATGCGCTTGGAATTCGAAAACGTCGGCGGATCCAAGAAAATGAGATCAAATGGACCGTGCGCCGCCTCCATCCATACCAGGCAGTCGGCGTCGATCAGGCAGTTGGTCCGACGTGAAAGCCCATTGAGTTCAAAATTCTTTTCGGCCCATGCCAAATACGTTTTGGACATATCCACGGTCACGGTTGAGCGGGCGCCCCCTTTTGCCGCGTACACACTGGCCGCGCCGGTGTAGCCGAATAAATTCAAAAAACGTGTCCCGTGTGCCAACTGCTGTATCAGCGCGCGTGTGCGCCGATGGTCCAAGAAAAGACCGGTATCCAGGTAATCGGACAGGTTGACGAGGAACCGGCAGTTCCCCTCCCGCACGGCGTGGAATTTCTCTTTTGCGTCAAAACGCGGGTATTGGCTGCGGTCCCTTTTCCGCCGTCGAATTTTTAGCATCACATGGGTCTTGGGTACGTCCAAAAGGTCCGGCAGTTGCGCCATGACGCCGCGCAAGCGGGCGGCGGCCCGCAGCGCATTGATCGTCGCCGGCGCCTCGTACTCCTGGACGTGCACCCATTGCTCGTAGACGTCGATGGCGACGGCGAACTCGGGCAGGTCGGCATCATAGACTCGAAAACATGAAATGCCATGTTGTTTGGCCCAGGGCCTCAGACGTTTCAGATTTTTTGCCAGCAGGTTGGCGAACATTGTGTCGCCGGATGGCGAGAGCGGGCCGTGAGGCTTCACCACGGCGGCCGACGTTCCCTTTGCCGATTCCGTCGACGGCTCACTTTCGGCCGCGGCGAGACGAATCGGCACGCACAACAGACGGCAGGGTAACGCCCCATTGAAAAACTGATGCGAACGGGGGGCCCGCAGGCCCAAGCGCTTGCCCAAACTCTCGCTCGCGGTGAGCACGTAGGCCGTCCAACCCGGGAACTTGGTCTTCAACTCCACGCCCAACCGCGTGTAGAGAACCTTGAGGGCATCCAACTCGCCCAGTCGCTCGCCGTAGGGCGGATTCATGATCACGACGCCGGTTTTGACGCCTGGGGGAGGTTGACAGTTGGCGATATCACGCCTCTCGACATGCACGAGGCCGCGCAGGCCTGCCCGTTCAATGTTCGCCGTCGCCGCGCGGACACTCTGCACGTCCACGTCGTACCCCACCACGATCGGCGCATGGCGGCGGCCCTCCTCTTGACGGTGCCGCGCTTCTTGGCAAAGCCGCAGCCAAAGCGCGGGTTCATGGCCGCGCCAACCCAGGAACCCAAAATATCGGCGCGCCAGTCCTGGCGCGGTATCGGTGGCCATCCAGGCCGCTTCGATCGGGATCGTGCCGGAGCCGCACATCGGATCCACGCAGGCGCCGCCGGATGAGGCGATGGTGGCCCAATCGGCCCACACCAAAAGACCCGCCGCCACATTTTCTTTGAGCGGCGCCTGTCCCTGGGCCAACCGGTAACCGCGCCGGTGTAAACTGTCTCCCGACAGGTCAATACTCAGACTGGCTCGGCCCTTATCCACATGGACGCGCAAACGCAGGTCCGGCTGCTCAACATTCACCGACGGTCTCTCGCCGCACAGGTCTCGAAATTGGTCAACGACCGCATCCTTGACGCGTTGGGCAGCAAACAGGCTGTTGGTAATACCCGAGTGGCGCAGGCTGACATCAACGGCCAGCGTGCCATTGACGTCCAGATGATCTGGCCAACGCACCGATTGGGTCCCGACGTACAAGGCGTCGGTGTCTGGTGCCTCGAACTCGCCCAGACGCAACAAGATGCGATTGGCGAGGCGGGACCACAAACAGGCCCGGTAGGCGACCTCCAGGCCGCCGGAAAATGACACACCGGTTCGTTTTTCTTTGACGTTCTGGGCGCCAAACCCTTTGAGTTCGTTGGCCAGGAGCGACTCCATGGCCTGGGGGACTGTGGCGAACAATTCAAACGTCATGTGGAGTGCCTGCAACGAAATCCTCTTGCGCTACATACTTCGCCTTACACATCCTCGACCCACAATAGGGCGGGTGCAAGTGGGCCTCGCCGGAGGGCGGCGTACAGGCGGCGATCGGCCGTGACGATGCGGCAGCGCCGGCCCATGGCCAAGGCCAGATACAGACTGTCACAGACGGTTCGGTTCAACCGCATGGCGAGGTCCAGGGCGGCGCCGAC
>JACQXP010000281.1 GCA_016208645.1 Candidatus Methylomirabilota bacterium
CGAGGTCCTGCGGGACTGGCGGGCGGCGCGCAAGGAAGTGCTGGCCGTCCTGCAAAAGGTCAAGCCGGAGCAGTGGCAGCGGATCGGGACTCACGAGCACCTCGGCCCCATGTCGTTGGAAACGATTTTACAGCGGCAGGCCCTGGGAAACGACGAGGCGCACCTCGGCCAGATCGAGAACATCAAGAAGCGCCGGGAGACCCTTGCGAAGCTCGAGGAGACACCGAAGACTCTCGCGTCACTCTTCCACGGCGTCCCCGACGAGGTCCTGCGGCGGAAGCCGGCACCGGAGAAATGGTCCATGCTGGAGATCGCCTGCCACCTGCGGGATGTCGAGCAACTGTTCGTCGAGCGCTACGCGAAGATGGCCAACCACGACCGGCCGGCCCTACGGATGATGAACCAGGACGACCTCGCGGCCAAGCTGAAGTACAACGAGGATGATCCGACCGCCGTCCTCCGGGAGTTCAAGGCGCTCCGGCAGGAGACGCTCGCGCTCCTTTCCGCGCTGGCCCACCAGTCGTGGCAGCGGGTCGGCCTCCATCCGAAGCGCGGCGAGGTCACCATCGCGGGCCACGCGGACCTCCACGTGAACCACGACACCAACCACTTGAATCAGGTCCGGACCCTGCGCGAGCCGTTCGGGGTGACGTAGCCAACGGGGCTGTAGCCGGGCGGCAGGGTGCCGGGGGCCTCTGGCCGTGGGGATCCAGGGACGGCGGGGGTGTCGCATAATTTGACTTGTAATGCAACGTCCCCTCCGGCTTTCCGTCCCCTCCGGCTTTCCCAGCTGAACCACCGAACGCCTTTGGGTTCATTCATGACGCGGATCATTTCCGTGAGCAGCATGGCCTTCGACGGCTACCCGCTGGAGACCGCCCTGGACGAGCTGGCCAGCCTGAGCGTCCGGTACGTGGAGCCGGCCAGCGTGGACAAGGTGTTCCAGCACCTCACGGAGGAGGACTTCTGCGACGCCCGCGCCGCCTGGCTGCGGGGACTGATGGCCGCCCGGGGCCTGTCGTGCCTCTCCCTCTCCGCCCACATGGACCTGAGCCAGCCGGATTCGGTGGACCGGTTCCACCGCCGGCTGGAATTCGCCCGGGCCATCGGCGCAGGGATCGTGAACACGATTGCCGGGCCCACCGCGGCACTGGCTGGGTTCCGGGCCAATATCCCGGCCATCGCGAAGCGAGCGGCAGCGCTGGGCCTCACCGTGGCGCTGGAAAATCACGGCGACCTGGTGGATCGCGGACGCCAGATCGTGGAGTTCATCGAACAGATTGGGTTCCCCGCGGTCCGCTTGAACTACGACACGGGGAACGCCTGGTACTACGCCAAGGGCGGGCTGGACCCGGCGGCGGAGCTTGCCGAGGTGGCGACGGTCGTCGCCCACGTCCACCTGAAGGCGCCGCGGGTGGACGAGGGGGTCATGCGCTGGGTCGCGCTGGGCGAGGGGGTCCTGGATCTCCCGGCTGTCGGCCGCACCCTCCGGGATCGGCTCCCGGCCATCCCGCTGAGCATCGAGCTGTCACTGCGCCAGCGGTCGCGGAATTTCGAGCCCCGCTGGCGGTCGCCCGAGGTGCCCCCGCTGCCCGAGATCCGGGGGATCGTCCACCGGTCACTCAAGGCACTGGAGAGCGCCCTGGCATAGTCGCCGCCCGTGACCCGGCAGTTCCGCCGGAGGGCAGCATGCGCACCGAGGACAGCTTCATCCCCGTCTATTACCGGCTGGAAAAGTTCCTCCGGGAGCAGATCCGCACCGGCACCCTGAAGCCGGGCGACGCGGTCCCGCCGGAATCCCAGCTCGCCCAGCAGTTCGCCATCAGCCGGATGACCGTTCGCCAGGCCCTCTCGCGCCTGGTCTTCGAGGGGCTGGTGGTGCGCCACCGGGGCCGGGGCAGCTTCGTCGCCGAGCCTCGCCTGGAACACACCAAGATGTTCTGGAGCTTCGAGGAGGAGATGCAGGCCCGCGGCGCCCGGACCGCCCACAGGCTGCTGGACATGCGGTCCGTGCGGGCCGATGGCAAGGTGGCAGAGAGCCTGGCCGTCCCCGAAGGCGCCCCGATCATGGTGCTGGAACGCCAGCGCTTCGTGGACGGACAGCTCATCGGCTACGAGATCCGCTACCTGCCCCGCCACATCGGCGAAGCGCTCACCCAGGACGAGATCCATAACCAGCCGCTGGTCCCGGCGGTGAAGCGCATCCTGGGCAGGGGGCCGACGCGCATCAGCCTGCGCCTGGCCTCCTCCATCGTCCGCCGCGAGGAGGCCAAGATCCTGGAGACGAAGGTGGGCGCGCCGGTCCTCATCCGCGAGCACATCTGGTACGTGGATCCCGAGGGACCCGTCCAGTACGGCAAGTCCATCTTCCGCGGCGACCGCTACCAGATGGTGGTCGAGTTCAGCTCAATGCCGCCGGCCGCCACGCCCGACGATTGGAGGTGAAGTGGCAATCAGGTAAGTGGGCGATCGGACAATCGGGGGAGCAGCCGAGGCGTGAAAGCGGACGGTCCACACTGAACGATCAGGTGATGGGGGTTCACATCAAGGAGGGATGATCATGAACGCGCGGCGAATGGGTGTGCTGGGAGTGATGTTCGTGATGGCGGCGGCCGGGCTGGTCCTCTGTCCGGTCGGCGGCTCCACCGCGGAGGCCGGGGTGATCCGGATGAAGTTCGGTCACTTCTCCGACGAAAGCCACCCGGGGCATCTGGCGGCCAAGCAGTTCGCCACCATGGTAGAGGAACGGACGAAGGGGGAGATCAAGATCCACATTTTCCCGGCCAACACCTTGGGGGC
>JACQXP010000282.1 GCA_016208645.1 Candidatus Methylomirabilota bacterium
GACTGGACGACCCGGCTGTACCGGCGGATCATGACCCCGCTCATCCGTTCCGCCTGGACGCGCTGGGTCTTCCTCGCGGGAGTGGCGGTGCTGCTCCTGGCCTCGGCCTCCCTGGTCTATTTCAAGGTCGTCCACGTGAAGATGCTCCCCTGCGACAACAAGAGCGAGTTCCAGGTCATCGTGGACATGCCCGAGGGGACGACGCTGGAGCAGACGGCGCGCGTGACGCGCGAGGTCGGGGAGTACGTGGCCACCCAGCCCGAGGTGACGGACTACCAGATGTATGTGGGGACGGCGGCGCCGTACAATTTCACTGGGCTGGTCCGCCACTACTTCCTGCGCCAGGCGCCGCACCAGGCCGACCTCCAGGTGAACCTTTTGCCCAAGCACGGGCGCTCGGCGCAGAGCCACGACATCGCCAAGCGGGTGCGTCCCGGCATCCAGGCCATCGCGGCGCTGTACGGCGCCCGCGTGAAGGTGGCGGAGGTGCCGCCGGGCCCCCCGGTCCTCCAGACCCTGGTGGCCGAGGTGTACGGGCCGGACTACGAGAGGCAGATTGCGCTGGCGCGGGAGATCATGGGGCTCTTCGCCAGGACACCCGGCGTGGTGCACGTGGACTGGTACGTCGAGGACCCGCAGCCCCGCATCCGATTCCTGCTGGATCGGGAAAAGGCGGCCCTGCACGGCGTCACGTCCGAGCAGGTGGCGCAGACCCTGCGGCTGGCCGTGGGGGGGATGGAGGTCGGCCTCGCCCACCTGCCGAGGGAGAAGGAGGACGTGCCCCTCCTGCTCCGGCTGCCCCGGGAGGCGCGATCCGGGGTGACGTCCCTCACCGACCTCCAGGTCATGGGCTCGGCCGGCCGCCTGATCCTCCTTCGCGAGGTCGTCCGGCCCGAGGAGGGCGTCCAGACCCACAATATCTACCGCAAGAATATGAAGCGGGTGGTCTATGTCACGGCGGACATGGCCGGCGCCGAGGAGAGCCCGGTCTACGCCATCCTGAAGCTGAACCGGGACGTCGC